>NZ_WYDS01000024.1 GCF_009914765.1 Halodesulfovibrio sp. MK-HDV
AAACTTGCATTTTTTTCTAAAACATACGGCATAACCGCAAATGATAATTCAAATCGAACTAGATATAAACCTAAGTATGATTTGATTATCACCTAGCAACTTGGCCAGTTGCTATTTTAAAAAAAAAATGGTTGGGCCACAAGGACTTGAACCTTGATTAACGGAATCAGAACCCGTCGTCCTGCCAATTGAACGATAGCCCAACAAGTTGTGAGATGTGTATCTATGGAAAACACGGCTTGCTGTCAACGGAAAAACTTTAAAAAAGTACATTTCAATTCATACTTATCAGGCATCCCTTCACAGCACTTTAAAATTACCTATAAAAAAAGCCCCTGTTCCCATGAACAGAGGCCTTAATCGTTTTGACAACCTAACTTTATTTCTGGTTGCGCTCTACACGTTTCCAGCTATCACGCAACGTTGTAGTACGGTTAAATACTGCTTTTTCAGCAGTCATATCGAGATCTGCGCAGTAGTAACCTAGACGTTCAAACTGTACACGCTCACCAGCCTTGCATTCTGCAAGGCGCGGCTCAACGTACGCTGTGATAATTTTTTCTGAATCAGGGTTGATGTAATCAATGAAGGTTTTGCCTTCTTCAACCTTGTTCGGGTTTTCTTTTTCGAAAAGTGGTTCGTACAAACGAACTTCTGCCGGCACCGCGTGCTTTATAGAAACCCAATGCAATGTACCTTTTACCTTACGACCATCTTCGGACCAGCCGCCTTTGGTTTCAGGATCATAGGTACAATGGATTTCAACAATTTCGCCGTTCTCGTCTTTCACAACGTCGGTTGCAGTAATGTAGTATGCGTACCGCAAACGTACTTCTTTACCGATGGCAAGGCGGAAGAACTTTTTGTTCGGCGCTTCTTCACGGAAATCTGCACGCTCAATGTACAGTTCACGAGAAAACGGAACAATGCGCTTGCCGTATTCTTCCAGTTCAGGATGAAGAGGCATATCAAATTCATCTACCTGATCTTCAGGGAAGTTTGTGATCACAACTTTAACAGGATCAACAACGCCCATGAGACGCGGAACAACGGCATTAAGCTTTTCACGCATGCAGAATTCAAGCATTGCTGCGTCAACCATAGAATCAGCTTTTGCTACGCCGATACGGGAACAAAATTCGCGGATAGCTTCCGGAGGACAGCCACGGCGACGCAGACCGGAAATGGTAGGCATACGCGGGTCATCCCAACCATGAACATAATCTTCTTCCACGAGCTGAATGAGCTTACGCTTGGAAAGAACGGTATGTGTCAGGTTCAGACGTGCAAATTCAATCTGCTGCGGACGGTATGCACCAAGAGTTTCGAGCAACCAATCGTACAATTCGCGGTTATTTTCAAACTCGAGAGTACAGATAGAATGTGTGATGTGCTCCTGAGAATCAGAAAGACAATGTGCAAAGTCGTACATTGGGTAAATGCACCATGCATCACCAGTTCTATGGTGAGTCGCTCTGCGGATACGGTACAACGCAGGGTCACGCATGATCATGTTCGGTGAAGTCATATCGATTTTAGCACGCAGAATACATTCACCGTCAGCAAACTCGCCATTGCGCATGCGATTGAAGAGATCAAGGTTCTCTTCAACACTGCGGTTACGGAACGGACTTTCAGTTCCTGTCTCTGTGATTGTACCGCGCATTTCACGGATAGCTTCCAGAGTGGAGTGATCTACGTACGCTTTGCCCATTTCAATCAGCTTTACAGCATGACCGAAAAGCACTTCAAAATAGTTAGAAGTATAAAACGGTTTCTCGCCCCAATCAAAGCCGAGCCATTTTACGTCTTCTTGAATGGACTGAACGTATTCATCTTCTTCTTTCAACGGGTTTGTATCGTCAAAACGAAGATTGCAGATGCCGCCTTCGTGCTCTTGTGCAATGCCGAAGTTCAAGCAGATGGATTTTGCATGCCCAAGATGCAGGTAGCCATTTGGCTCTGGCGGGAAACGGGTATGTACGCGTCCTTCGTACTTTCCGCTCTCACAATCTTCAGCAATAATAGTGCGGATAAAATCCAGACTAGTTCCTTCGTTGTTCTCTTCAGGTGCTACAGGAGCCTTACTCATGAATACGTCCTTAAATCTATTTCTTCGCAATTTTGCGATTATGAACAATTTATAAGCGGATGACATACGGGAAACAACCGCAGCGGTCAATTGGCAGCGATGTGCCTACCTAGTCAAAATACCGATTATTGCCACGTCTAAACATCATTATATACAAGCCGCAACAGTGAACCAAGTACAAATCACGGATTTGATAAAAACACCTCACACCATTGTGCTCGTCAGCAAGTCTGCAGAACATGCGCTCCTCTCCATTTTCTGCAAAAAGAATCAAAATCCTCCTGCCTGATATTTTTTGATATAATCTTGCGTCGATTTTCTGAGAATTTCTGCAATTAATTGAAAAATAAAAATCATATTATCAACTTTTTCGAAAATACTGAGCGCAACATCATTTTTTATCAGTGTGCCACTTTACCTGTTATATCAACAGATAATAAAAAGTATATATAAACTAAATCTGATATATTAAGTTTCTTTCATATATTTTTTACTTTTTTGATAAAAAGAGCAGTTTTCATTTTGACAATTTTAGTATTTTCGGGAACAAAGAATATGAAGGGGACGTTATTTTTTCCCATTCACCCTAGACGACACACGCATCAACAACCATATTGCTAGAATAACAGGCAATACGATTTTCAACGCTGGAGGAACATATGACATTTTCTGGTTTGGTTAAGTCCATCGTAACCGGCCTCGCCGTTACAGCATTGTGTGTACCTGCTTTTGCAGCAGACACTATCAAACTCGGTGTAGCTGGCGCACACAGTGGCGACCTTGCTTCCTATGGTCTGCCAACAGTTAACGCAGCTAAAGTTGTTGTTGAAAAAATCAACGCAGCCGGTGGCGTAAATGGCAAACAGGTTGAACTGCTCATTCAGGATGACCAGTGTAAACCTGAACAGGCTACCAACGTAGCAACCAAACTTATTTCTGACGGTGCAAATGTTGTACTGGGTCATATCTGCTCCGGCGCTACTAAAGCTGCTCTGCCTATCTACACAGAAGGCAAGCTTATCGCCATGTCACCTAGTGCAACCAACCCTATGCTCACCCAGTCCGGTGACTATCCTACATTCTTCCGCACTATCGCATCCGACGATATGCAGGCACGCCTTGGCGTCGACTTTGCTATCGACAAGCTTGGTGCAAAGAAGATTGCAGTACTGCACGACAAAGGTGACTACGGTAAAGGCTACGCAGAATTCGCACGTAAATTTATTGAAGAAGGCGGCAAAGCAGAAGTTGTTATGTTTGAAGGCGTAACACCTGGCGCTCCTGACTACTCCGCAGTAGTACAGAAAATCCGTCGCTTTAAAGCTGACACCGTTATCTACGGTGGTTACCATCCGGAAGCTTCCAAGCTTATCAGCCAGATGCGTAAAAAACGTATTAAAGCAAACTTTGTTTCTGATGACGGCGTAAAAGATGACACCTTTATTAAGGTAGCCGGTAAAAAAGCTGAAGGCGTTTACGCTTCCGGCCCTATCGATGTATCTGACTTGCCTATGTACCAAGAAGCGATTGCAGCACACGTAAAAATGTTCGGTACCGAACCGGGTGCATTCTACCCAGCCGCTTACGCAGCAACCGTAGCAATGCTTACCGCTATCGAACGTGCTGACTCAACAGACTACGATGCAGTAACTGCTAAACTGCGTGGTGAATTTGTTGAAACCCCTATCGGTAAAATCAAATTCAACGAAAAAGGCGACGCGGAAGGCGTTGGCTTCTCCATGTACCAGGTACAAAACGGTAAATACGTAGAACTTAAATAACTCAACAGATTAGCCGCAGCACAACGGGGAGCAATCTCGCATTGTTCCCCGTTTTTTACTCAGATAATTGGCCTCGTACCTGCAACGATTTTTGCAGACAGGCACCTCTCTGACAGGGACATACACATGGATTGGGATTTTTTCATCGAATTGGGTCTTGGCGGATTAACACGCGGGAGTATCTACGCTCTCATCGCGATTGGCTACACGATGGTTTACGGTATTATTGAGCTTATTAACTTTGCCCATGGCGAAATTTACATGCTTGGTGCTTTTACCGGACTCATTGTTGCCGGAGTGATGGGTGTCTACGGATTCCCTGTTTTTGCGATCCTGCTTATGGCAATAGTCATCGCAGTATTGTATTGTGCAGCCTACGGGTACACTATGGAGAAAGTGGCTTACAAACCACTTCGCGGCGCTGCTCGCCTCTCTCCACTTATTTCAGCTATCGGTATGTCACTTTTTCTCCAGAACTACATTATTCTGGCGCAAACATCTGACTTCTTACCGTTTCCAGAATTAATTCCAGATTTCGAATTTATGGAACCAGTTGCACACATCTTTGGTTCTACAGATTTAGTTATCGTAGTTGCCAGCTCCGTATCTATGCTGGCACTGACATTGTTCATCAAATTTACTAAAATGGGCAAAGCCATGCGCGCGACCGCCCAGAACAGAAAAATGGCAATGCTCCTTGGCATTAATGCTGACAAAATCATTTCTACAACCTTCATCATCGGCTCTTCACTGGCAGCGCTTGGTGGCGTGCTTGTTTCTACGCATTCAGGCCAGCTGAACTTCATGATCGGCTTTATTGCTGGTGTAAAAGCATTTACGGCTGCGGTTCTCGGCGGTATCGGCTCCATTCCGGGTGCCATGCTCGGCGGACTATTCCTCGGACTGACAGAAAGCTATGCAGCAGGGTATATTTCCAGTGACTACGAAGACGTTTTCGCCTTCTCACTGCTGGTAATCTTCCTTATTTTCCGTCCTTCCGGCATCTTGGGCAAAGCCCCTGTTGAAAAGGTATAACCGTGTTCACCCGTAACGAAAGAAGGAGTTGCAGAATTTAGTTTCTGCAGAAAAGATACAATGCAAGGACTGAAACAATCCATAATTGCTAGTTTGTGGTTCATGTTCCTTACATTTCCTATCATGGTTGTTCGAGTTAACACTATCGAGAACACCATTGAATGGAGATGGATGAACCTTGCCTACGTCGGCGTAGGAATATTCTTTATATCCTACGTATGGCGCTGGGCCTTGGCTCGTAAAGAAGCCAAACAGTACGAAACTGAATCCACAACTAAACAAAAGAAACAACTCTGGCTCTCCCGTGCAATGGAAGAACCAGCAGTGGCACGCCCTGCTCTTGCAGCAATTTTTGCGCTGAGCGTTGCGTTACCACTTCTTGTAACAACATATCAGACCAACATCTTCATTTCATTTTTGCTGTATGTCGTTCTTGGTCTCGGCTTAAATATTATTGTTGGTGTAGCTGGCCTGCTCTTCCTTGGGCATGCTGCGTTCTACGCAATTGGTGCATACAGCTACGCGCTGCTTAACCACTATTTTGGAATCGGCTTCTGGGTGGCATTACCACTTGGTGGACTATTCGCCTGTCTCGGCGGGATCATGCTTGCCTTCCCTGTTTTGCGACTGCGCGGTGACTATCTCGCAATCGTAACTCTCGGATTCGGCGAGATTGTTCGACTGGTTCTGGAAAACTGGAGTTCTCTGACCGGTGGCCCTTCCGGCATTTCAAACATTGATCGCCCGGGCTTATTCGGTGTGGAACTTTCCGTAGCAGACGCAAACATCTACATTTACTACATCGTTCTCGCGCTTGCTATCATTACCATTATATCTGTGCAGCGATTAAAAGATTCCCGTATCGGCCGTGCTCTTCAAGCACTGCGTGAGGATGAAATCGCTTGTCAGGCAATGGGTATTGACCGCGTTAACGTTAAGCTTATGGCATTCGGGCTTGGTACAGCTTGGGCTGGTTTTGCAGGCGTGATCTTTGCCGCAAAAACCACCTTTATTAACCCAGCCAGTTTTACCTTTATGGAATCAGCAATCATTTTATCCATTGTTGTTCTTGGCGGCATGGGTTCCAACCTTGGTGTGATCCTCGGTTCTGCGTTCCTCGTGCTTATGCCGGAATATCTGCGTGCATTCTCTGAATACCGCATGATCATTTTCGCATCCGCAATGGTACTGATGATGGTATTCCGCCCACAGGGACTTATTGCTCCTAAAGGACGTAAATACCATATTGATGACCCGGATCTTGTCCAAAAAGGAGATTCGTAATGTCTACAGTACTGAACGTTAATGCACTCTCCAAAAGCTTCGGTGGTCTTCGTGCACTCAACGATGTTGATCTGCAAGTGGACAGCGGCGAAATTGTTGCACTCATCGGCCCTAACGGTGCCGGTAAAACAACATTCTTTAACTGCATTACCGGCATTTATGAACCGACTGACGGCGATGTGTTCTTTACTCCTCTCGGAAGTACAGAACGCCGCGTTAACGGCATGAAGCCCAATAAAGTTACTGAACTTGGCATGGCGCGTACCTTCCAGAACATTCGACTTTTTAAGAATATGACTGTGCTGGAAAACGTTATGGTAGCCCGCCATTGCCGCACAAAAGCAGGCATTTTAGATGCACTGCTTCGCCCGCCACATGTGAA
The DNA here is from genome assembly GCF_009914765.1 of Halodesulfovibrio sp. MK-HDV. Taxonomy (NCBI): domain Bacteria; kingdom Pseudomonadati; phylum Thermodesulfobacteriota; class Desulfovibrionia; order Desulfovibrionales; family Desulfovibrionaceae; genus Halodesulfovibrio; species Halodesulfovibrio sp. MK-HDV. The sequence goes on from NZ_WYDS01000024.1 coordinate 6,575, forward strand.
GCGTGAAGAAAAAGAAAATATTGATAAAAGCTATGAGCTTCTCAAATATGTAGGTCTAAATCAGCACTACAACGACCTTGCCTGTAACTTGCCGTACGGCGATCAGCGCAAATTAGAAATTGCACGTGCTATGGCGACCCAACCCTCGCTGCTTTTACTTGATGAGCCGGCAGCTGGTATGAACCCGCAGGAAACAGAATCGCTGAAACAGCTGGTGCTTGATATTCGTGACAAGTTCAAACTTGCTATTCTGCTTATTGAGCATGACATGAGCATGGTTATGAGCCTGTCCGATCGTATTTATGTTATGGAATATGGTTGCCTTATTTCTCAAGGTACTCCTAATGAAGTACGTAACGATCCACAGGTTATCAAAGCATACCTCGGGGAGGAAAGCCTTGCTTAAAATTAATGGAATCAACACATTCTACGGCAATATTCATGCTCTGCATGATGTAAGCCTGCATATTGATGAAGGTGAAATCGTAACACTCATCGGCGCTAACGGTGCCGGTAAGTCAACAACCCTCATGTCCATCTGTGGTGGCACACCGCCCCGCACTGGCGAAATTCTCTTTGAGGGAAAACCGATTCACCAAACTAAAATGGATCAAATTGTACGCCTTGGCATCTCACAGGTACCAGAAGGCCGACTCATTTTCCCCGACTTAACCGTTATGGAAAACTTAGAGCTCGGAGCCTTTCTGCGTAACGACAAAAGCGAGATCAAGCGCGATATGGAATACGCCTTCGACCTGTTCCCAATTCTGGAAGAACGCCAGAAGCAGACAGGCGGCACACTCTCCGGTGGTGAACAGCAAATGCTCGCTATCTCCCGTGCCCTGATGGCAAGACCTCGGTTACTGCTCCTTGATGAGCCATCCCTTGGTCTTGCACCTATTATTATCCAGCAGATCTTCCAGATCATTCAAAAGGTTAACGAGTCTGGCACCACAGTATTTCTTGTGGAACAGAATGCTAACCAAGCGCTCAAAGTTGCGCACCGCGGATACGTAATGGAAACAGGACACATTACCATGGAAGATAATGCAGCAACCCTGCTCACCAACGAGGACGTAAAAAAAGCATACCTTGGCTTATAGCCAAACCCATTCGAGAGAGGGCGACAGCTGTTGCTGCGCCCTTTTTTGGTTTCTAATACTCAAAATTAATTACACATATCCCTCTAATATCATGTATGATACGCACAAATAAACATGATACTGGAGGGGTTTCTTATGCAATTAGACATGCATTTCTACGGCACCTACGCACTTGCCCGTGCCGCTGGCATCCCGCAAAAGGATGCATACACCATCGCGTACGCAGCACAGTACGTGGATGACTCCACAAAACAGGATAGCAAGCAGCATGAAGACGGTGGGATTCTCTATGGCATTGCCACATCCCATGAAGGCGGCCAGTACATATTAAAACACCCCAAAGATGTACATGGCGCACGCGAGGAACAACGCCGCGTGTGGGTTCCATTCCACTTCCTTCCCGGTGCGCAAGGCAAAGATTTTGAAGAACAGCTTCTTTGCAAAAAAAAATAGCAAACCTGCTCAGAATATGATGCGTAACCACCTCGCCCTTGCCCAACAAAAAACATATGGTCTAGAGTTGCTTGGCATTGCTGCGCATGTCTATATGGACACCTTCTCTCACTCCGGTTTTTCTGGCGTTGGCTCTTCATTAAACAAAGTTATTGAGGGAAGTATTAAGCCGCTAGATGTCAAAGATCCTAAAATGGCTGATTACGTGCTTACCAAACTTGGACGTTTCGTTAAACGGTTTAAGATTGGCAGTGTGATCAGTTTTTTTGCAGAAGAAAGCACAAGCAGCCTCGGGCATGGTGCCGTTGCAACATTTCCTGACCGTCCGTATTTGAAATGGTGTTTCGAATACGAATATCCGCATGAAAGTTCAGAATCTAATCTTCCGATTGAAGCAGAACAAATAGAAACACGTGATAATAAAATAAACTTCTTTGAAGGATGCGAGCTGCTTTACAGCTATTTCCGCCAACATGCTGAAGACGTATATGACTCGCCGGAATTCATCCCATTTGATGACATTGCAGATGACATTAAAGCAATTATTGCAGTTGAAGAAGACTGTGATGGGCGAGTCGACGAATGGCGCGCCCTGAAATGGAATAATACACCAATCATTGAACCCAAAGTTCGATACAACAAGAGTGATTGGGAAAATCAAAAGTTCGACTTTGAAGACAAAGAAGAAGCAAAAGACAATATTTCAACCAACGTCTATCGATTCCATCAGGCAGCCGCATATCACCGGTACTACGTGCTCAAAGATTTGCTCCCAGCCTATGGGATAGCCGTTTACTAATTACAAACCAATGTCATTCAGCCGCACATATGTGCGGCTTTTTTTATGTGTCCTCATTGTTGCAATTGACTTTGATTATCATCTTCAATACTCTTCGTAAAAACGTAACGGAGAAATGAATGAGACCATCCGAGATTGCATCTGCTTTAGAAACACTGCTCACAGTAAAACAGCCAGCATTCATCTGGGGAGCCCCCGGTGTAGGCAAAAGTCAAATAGTCGCACAGTTGGCAACAAAACAAGGGCTTACCCTTGTGGATATCCGCGCTGTCCTTCTTGATCCTGTTGACCTTAGAGGTATTCCTCGCATTGATGATACAGGTAAAACCGCGTGGTGTGCCCCCTCCTTCCTGCCAACTGAAGGTAAAGGCATTCTATTTTTAGATGAGCTAAACACTGCACCGCCACTAGTTCAGGCCGCATGTTACCAGCTTGTTCTCGACAGAAAACTTGGCGAATACGAGCTGCCCGAAGGTTGGACAATTCTCGCAGCAGGCAACCGCGAATCAGACAAAGCAGTCACCCATAGGATGCCGTCTGCGCTTGCAAACCGCATGGTGCATCTCGATTTTGAAGCAAACCTCGACGACTGGCTCACATGGGCGGACGACAACGAAGTCATCCCGTCACTCAAAGCATTTCTGCGTTTTCGTCCTAAATTACTGCATGCTTTTGATCCGAAAAAAAATGACAAAGCTTTTCCATCCCCTCGATCATGGGAATTTGTTTCCAACATCCTCGCTGCCAACCCTGTAGCCAATACTAAACGCGCCCTGATAACAGGCGCGGTTGGCGAAGGTGCAGCGACAGAATATCTTGCATTCATGACGGCATGTGATGAGTTACCAAGCGTCGAAGCCGTTCTCGCAAATCCTGACACTATTGAACTTCCGGACGATCCTGCTGTTGCATACGCACTCTGCGAATCAGTCGCTCGCAAAGCATCGGACGACGTAATTCCTCAGATTGCTATTTTAGCCGCGCGACTTCCTATCGAATTCAGCGTGCTACTTATGCGTGACTCTGCCGCCACATCACCATCAATTGTGGAAACTCCTTCATTCGCTAACTGGGCATGTGCCAACAGCGATATTCTGGTCTAACTATGCACCAAGCCGCGCAGACAAAAATGCTCAAAGCCCGCATGGAGCTTGTGCTTGATCATCCATTTTTTGCAAACCTCGCACTCCGTTTAGAGTTCCGTGAAGACCCAACATGCCGAACAGCATGGGCAGACGGGCAAACACTTGGGTACAACCCCATCTACATTGATGCTCTCCCATTAGAGAAAGTGAAAGGGTTGCAGTGCCATGAGGTACTGCACCTTGCCTGCTGTCACCATACACGCCGTGGTTTACGGGACGTAAAGCTCTGGAATACATCCTGCGATTACGCAATTAACCCAGTCCTTCTAGAAGCTGGAGTCGAGCTTCCGACCGGCTACCTTGATGATCCTAAACACCACGGAAAAAGCGCCGAGGCTATCTACTCTGCTCTCAAAAACCATAATGAAGAGCTCAAGGGCGGAGCCGACGGTGGTGCAGAACAAGGAGCTGTTGCAGGAGAAGATCTGGAAGGCGGCGGTGACGGCGATGCCATGTCTGAAAGCGAAGACGAAAAATCTGCGCAAGGCAGCGATGGCGAAGCACCGGAAGAAAAAGGAGACGGTGCAGGAGCTGGCGATGATGGTGAGGATGATCAGGATCAGTCAGACGACAGCAACGATCCGGGTATGACTGGCGAAGTACGCGATGCGCCATCAAACGGCGGCGGCACAGATAGTGAATCCACGCAGCAACAGGAAGACGCATGGCGTTCGGCGCTCACTCAAGCTATCCACAAGTCGCTTGAATTTGGAGATCTCCCCGGCAATATGGAGCGCCTGTTTAACAACATCATGTCTCCCACTCTTAACTGGCAGGAACTCTTGCGACAATTTATGTCAGATGCTGCAAAGAACGACTTCTCGTGGGTGCGTCCCAACAGACGCTATATCCACGCAGGCTTGTTTCTTCCCGGTATGCACAGTGAAGAGTTGCCGGAAGTCGCCGTAGCAGTGGATGTATCCGGCAGTATCACACAGCACGAACTAGACATCTTCGCAGCGGAACTTTCCGACATTCTTGAAGAGTTCGATACAACAATCACAGCCATTGCATGTGACACACAAATTTCTGAAGAAAAAAGACTCTCCAAATGGGACTTACCGCTTGAGCTCACAGCCTCCGGCGGTGGCGGGACAGATTTCCGTCCCCCATTCCACAGATTGGAAGAAGAAGGGATCACGCCTGCGTGTCTCATCTACTTAACAGACATGCAATGTAACCTATTTCCAGAAGACCCCGGATATCCCGTACTCTGGGTCAGCACAACACCACAATACAACGCTCCGCCTTTCGGCGAAGTGCTTGTTCTGGAGTAACCATGAATATTGACTGGTCCATCAGTAAAAAGCGAGGCAACTTCCGCCCGATTCTGACCTATGCCATTACCCTTACTGACTTTGAGAAAAGTCTTGCCATGCCGCCAGTGCGAACAACAAGCACCATCCCAAAGCCTCCTGAGGTCGGTTGGACACACTGTTGGCCTGATCAACATGAGCGCACAGACTGGAAGCCTTCAGAGTATTATCAGCTCGCGGCTCCATCACATAAGGAAAAGGAAACACTTGTGACTCTCAAGCTTCCGTGGCGTGAGTCAAACGAGTATCCAGAAGTAGAAGAGTCGCTCGCAATCCTGCGTGACGCGTTCGAAAAAGCACTCATCACTTCTATGAACAGCACCGCAGTCAAGACACAAGGCAGTCTCAAAACCTCTGCATCAGCAAAAGGCATTATCGCCCCTACTTTTGCAGCGGAACGAATTTTACAGTCGGTGGCTCGAAAGACGGCATAATAACTCCTAGCTATTACAACTAAAAAAAGGGCTGTCCTTCGTTTGAAGGACAGCCCTTTTTTCAAGAAAATTTATTTTCTCGGAAAGTCTATTTACGATTCCTCATTGAAAACTGTGAAGAATTCCACACAAAAATATATCTTTCAGAAAGAACAATAAGACCTGATCGGGGGTCAGAACTTACTGTTAGCATTCAAGAACAGCTGAACAACACACGTTACGACCATCGCCTTTTGCTTTATACAAAGCTGCATCTGCGGCTTTTATAAGCGAAAGCGTGTCTTCTTTTTGTGTCGGAACAATAGAAGCAGCGCCAACGCTCACAGTTACATGAGCAGAAACAGGCGAACCGTCATGGGGGATAGCGAGAGACTCAATATTATTACGCACACGCTCTGCAACGTATTGTGCTCCTGCAAGTTCAGTATCCGGCAGGATTATCGCAAACTCTTCACCGCCCACACGCGCCGTTCTATCAACATCACGCTTTACGGTGTCAGCTAACGCCTGCGCGACCTGAACAAGGCACTCATCGCCTTTAGCATGTCCGTAGGTATCGTTGTATGCTTTGAAGAAATCAATATCGATAAGAATAAGAGACAACCAAGATTTGTTTCGGTGTGCCCGCTTCCATTCATAGGAAAAGTTTGTATTAAACTGACGTTTATTCAGTAAGCCTGTAAGACCATCAGTGATGGAAAGAAGAAGGAGCTGTTCGTTTGTCTGCTCCAACTGCTGTTGCAATTCTTCAAGCTCTGCAAGCTTTTGGTCAAGCTCAAGGCTCTTTTTCTCAAGCGCTTCTTTATGATGGAACAGTTCGATAAAAACGCCAACCTTACTTTTAAAGATATGAGCATCAAGCGGTTTAAACAAATAGTCAACAGCACCTGATTCATATCCCTTAAAAACTTGGGCTTTCCCCTTTACCTCTGCCGTTACAAAAATAATCGGTATATGCTTTGTTTTTCTATTACCACGCATAAGTTCTGCAACTTCATAACCGTCCATTCCCGGCATCTGAACATCCAACAAAACTAATGCAAAATCATAATCAAGCATTTGGGCGAGTGCTTCCTCACCCGAGTTTGCCCGAATAATATCTATTCCAGGTTGTTCTAACAGGCCTTCCAACGTAAGGAGGTTTTCTGGCCTATCATCCACTATGAGTACCTTGGCGATTCCCATGGTTATCCTCTATTACTAAGTGAATTCATAAATAGCCCGATTTCATTCAAGGGAAGAATAAAATCTGGACTTGAAGCCGCAAGTGCAGCCCTCGGCATTGTATCAAACTCCGCAGATTTCGGAGATTGAACAATGGTAAGACCGCAGCGTTTTTGTATTGTAGACAATCCATTGGCACCGTCAGAAGTTGTTCCTGTCAGAATAATTCCCACAAGCGATTCGCAATATGCTTCTGACGCAGTCTCAAATAAAACATCAATGGATGGTCGCGATAAATTAACCCTGTCCTGCACAGACAACGCAAGACTTTTGTCCGGCTCCACTAACAGGTGATAATTAGGTGGAGAAATATATACGTTACCTTCTCTAACTTGATCCTTGTCCTCAGCTTCCCGCACTAAGCCCGTGCCGTACTGACTAAGCAAAACTGGTAATCGGCTTTCATAATTCGGACTGACATGCTGAACAATAAGAATAGGCAGTCGAAACTTTTCATCCAGTTGAGAAAAAACACGGTGCAAAGCGGTGAGCCCCCCTGCAGATGTTCCTATAACAATAGCTTCATATTTCCGTGTGCTCTTCTCCATCTACTATCCTAGTGAGTAATTACATGCGTTTTTTACGATAAATTTTCTCACGTTCGGCAACCACTTCGAACTTATGTGCTACGTCTGAAAACTTAATATTTTCCTTTGACCCAAGGCATAGGAATCCCCCCGGACATAAGCTTTCGTAAAACAAGTTCAGCACTCTATTTTGTAGATCTCTATTAAAATAGATAAGAACGTTGCGACAAAAAATAGCGTTCATTTCTCCAAACACGCCATCTGTCACAAGGTTGTGTGAAGAAAAAAGAACCTGTTCTTTTAAAAATCTCTTCATAACAACATTGTCGTAGTCCGCAGTGTAATAATCTGAAAAAGAACTGCTGCCCCCAGCCTGCTGGTAATTTGCGGTATATTCGCGCACCAAATTCATGGGGTAAATGCCATCCTTAGCCTTGGCTAAAATCAGTTCGTTAAAGTCTGTTGCGTACATTTGCACACGCTCTTTCATGCCCTCTTCCCGCAAAACAATGCCCATAGAATAGACTTCCTGTCCGGCGGAGCAGCCTGCATGCCAAACTTTAGCAAACGGGTACGTTTGCAGATACGGGACCACAAACTCCCGAACTTTCTTGTAGAACCAAGGATCTCTAAACATTTCAGTCACATTAATCGACAAATCCAAAAGTAATCTGTTGAAAAATGATTCATCATGTATAAGCAAATGCTGCATTGCTGCCATATTAGGCAACCCTTCAAGCGTACGCCTATGTTCCAGCCTGCGCTTTGTATGGGCACTTGCATATTTTCTAAAATCATACCCGTACTTTAAGTAAATAGCTTCCAGTAGAAGTTTTACCTCTAATCGATCATTTTCAACCTGCTCAATTTCACACATGCTAGTACAACCAAACACGCATCATAGAAAGAAGCTTATCGGTATTAACCGGCTTTGAAAGGTAATCGCTTGCTCCAGAATCAATGCACTTACTTCTGTCACCCTTCATAGCTTTTGCAGTCAGGGCAATAATCGGCAGTTTTGCGTATTCCGGATTCTTACGAATCTCAGTCATTGCCTCGTACCCATCCATTTTGGGCATCATAATATCCATAAGCACACAGTCAATTGATTCGACTTCTTCGAGTTTTTCAAGACACTCGATACCGTTTTTAGCGACAACAACATCCATGTTTCTGTCTTCAAGAACACTGGATAACGCAAAAACGTTACGCATATCATCATCCACAATCATGATTTTTTTGCCATTAAGCACAGATTCTTTATCGTGCACCAGCTTGAGCATCTGCTGTTTGTCATGTGGCAGGTTTGATTCCACCCGGTGCAAAAACAAAGCAGATTCATCAAGTAATCGTTCTGGAGATTTTACCCCTTTGATGATTATGCTATCGGCGTATTTACTAAGTTGCTTCTCTTCATCATGGGTCAAATCACGACCTGTATAGATAATGACTGGAACACGCATAGAAGATTCACTCATTCGGATCTTTTCCAGCAACTCAAAGCCGGACATATCTTCGAGTCCTAAGTCCAGAATCATACAATCGTAATTGCCTCTGGAAAGCTCTTCATACGCAGCCCTGCCAGTAGCAACGTCGGTTGTTTTCACATCACCGTTACCGATTAAATCTTTGATGCTCTTGCACTGAATTTTATCATCTTCAACAAGCAGTAAATTACGCACTGGTTTGGAAATAACATCTTCAAGCGCGCTGAATGCTTCTTCAACATGTTCCATGGTCACTGGTTTTGCCAGATACCCGATTGCTCCCATACGCAAAGCATCAAGAGAATTGTCGTTAGCAGACATGAAATGAACTGGAACATGACGTAATTCCGGATTATCTTTCAGTCGTTCCATTACGGTCCAACCGTCAATTCCCGGAAGACCAACATCCAGAATTATTGCACTCGGTTTGTAATAATCCGCAAAGTGCAATCCTGTTTCACCGTCCTCTGCCACAAGACACAGGAATCCGCGTTCACGACCGAAGTCGCGCATAATTTTTGCGAAATTCCAATCATCTTCAATAATCAGCAGGCTTCGAGATTCCGGAGTAATGGCTACACGGTCATCCTCAACGTATTCACTCTCTTTCGGCGGAGCAGGTTTTTCCTGCGCTGGTATTGAAACAACCGGCGCAGACGTTCGAGATGATCCAGCCTCCCCGTCACAAGCCACCTTTTCTGTAGAAGCAAGTTCAGGCTTGGCAAAGCCTTCACCGCCTGCTGCAAGCGGCAGGTCTATTTTTTCAAATACGTCGGCCTGTTCAACAGTCTCTTGGTAGAATTCAGGGAGAACCACTGTAAAGGTGCTGCCTTTTCCTTCATCACTTTCAAGATAAATAGCGCCCTGCAACAATCTGGAAAGCTCGCGAGAAATGGAAAGTCCAAGTCCTGTCCCGCCATAATTTCGGCTCGTGCTGCCATCTGCTTGTTGGAATGCCTGGAAAATAGCAGTCTGCTTATCGCTGGCAATACCAATTCCTTCATCAGATACAGCAAAGGCCAATGCATTGCTGGCATCAATTCCCAAATCATCAGTCATAGCCTGAGGTGGCCTTGCGATGGATAAGGAAACTGTTCCCTCATGCGTGAACTTAAAGGCATTGGTAAGTAAATTACGTAAGACCTGCTGCAATCTCTGAGAATCCGTTTCCAGTGCTGCCGGAACATCCTGTCCAACAGTTATTTCGAAGTTAATTCCTTTGTCTGCGGCTATATCTCTATAAAGACGATTAATATCCTGAATCAAATTGGAAACGCCGACAGGTTCAATAATTAGCTCGACTTTTCCTGCTTCAATTTTTGAAAGATCCAAAATTTCATTAATAAGAGTCAACAAATCTGAACCGGAAGAATGGATCGCATAGGCAGATTCAATCTGCTTATCACTCAAGTTGCCGTCTTTATTTTGACCGAACAGCTGAGATAAAATGAGAATTGAGTTCAGAGGAGTGCGTAATTCATGCGACATATTCGCTAAGAATTCAGACTTATACTTACTTGCCACTTCTAAATCTTGGGCTTTCTGCCTTACAGCTTTCTGTGCTTTGACCAGCTCAGAATTCTTTACAGCAATGGCAGTCTTCTGTTCTTCGAGTGCTTTTGTACGTTCTTCAAGCTCTTCATTGATAACACGAAGTTCTTCCTGTTGTGCCTGAAGTTCGGATTCGGATTCTTTAAGAACCTTAGCCTGCCCTTCAAGCTCTTCGTTCGTTACTCGAAGCTCTTCCTGCTGTTGCTGCAATCGTGACTCAGATTCAAGCAACGCATCGGTCTGTTCTTCCAACTCTTCGTTGGTAACACGCAGCTCTTCCTGTTGCATCTGTGCCTGTTCCAACAATTCATGCACGAGCTGACGGGACTGCGCAGCGTTCATCAAAATCGCCAAGTTTTCAATATTCTGCTCAATAAATTTTCTATGTAACGGCGAAAATGTGTCGAGAGTTCCTAATAGAATAACTCCAACAACTCTGTTCTCAAAAGCAACCGGCACTGCCATATATGCATTTGAAAGAACTTCCCCCACGCCGTAGTTCACAGCAGGAACATCTTCAGTAACATTTGAGAACACAATAATTTCGTTTTCAAATGCCGCCTGCCCTACGATCCCTTCACCCATCGCAACACGGTTAAAATTACCTTTGCGGTCAGTAAAAGCATAACTCGCTCTCAGCTCCAACATGTCATCGACCAACGCATAGACTGCACCAAGTTGTGCGCCCATGTGCTTACAAAGATATGCGATAGATGTTCGGGCTAATTCCTGAGGAGTATGCTCCCCACGCATGGAGTCATCCAGCCCTTCCTTGCCGGACTTCAACCAGTCCAGCTCCTGAAGATTACGAGCCATACTATCTAGAGAACGGGCAAGATCACCCAGTTCGTCTTGTTGATCGACTTCTATCGTTGCGTCAAGATTGCCATCTGCAATGGCCTGAGCAAATTCCATATCCGCAATGATCGGGCGAGTGATTGTACGGGAAAAGAAGACCGCAAGCAGACCCACAAGAAGAAGTAAAAAACCGGACACAATGCCGAGCACTTCATATGTCTGCCTGATAGGAGCAGTAACTTCGTATTTATTAATCTTGGAGATAAGGAACCAACGGATACCGGCAATACTCAGTTCATTATAGGCAACAAGAACCTCTTGGCCTGAACTGTCAGTATAGGTGCTATGACCACCGGATTCTCCGGCAGCAGCAGCGTCTTTCCAGTAATCCAATGGGCTCTGGAGAGAATAGCCGACAACAAAAGCACCATTTCCCATAGTGCGCAGGTTGCTACGAAATTCATATTTATTCTGAGCCAGATTAACGCCCATAAGATACGATTCGCCCGTGCTCCCCATTCCCTGACGGGAATCAACAACTCGAGTAATAAGCTTTGGGGTCAACTGGAAGATGAGAACACCGACAACTTTGCCGTATTCGTCACGGATGGGTTCTGCAATAAAAGCCGCTTCGACTCCACCGCTTGGTTCATACCTTGCAAAATCGACAAGTGTTGTTTTTCCAGAAGTAATAGCGCGCTTCCACGCATTCCCAAGTCCGCTATTCCTGTACTGACCGAGCTTTAAATTCGTTCCCAGATCTTCTTCACGGGCAAGAGAGAAGAGCACGTTCCCCTCGTCAGCATCAACAAGGAACAAGTCATGGTACCCATAGGCACTGATATATTTTTTTAACGGGGATACAAAGCTTCGGAATTCTTCTTGATATTGCAAAGAATGCGCATCTTTGACCAAAGAGTGATCTTTGATTTTCTCCAGACGATGTCTGGTCAGTAACCGCATCATTTCTTGAATTCGTTCAGAGTCTGCTAAAATACTGATCCGAGCAAAACTTGTCGTAAAGAAATCTTCTATTTGCCCTTTACGAATCGACTGTACTGTTATCAGCTGATTATACGATTTTTCCATCAATGCATCTGTTGCCAGCTTACTCCCCACAATACTCACAATAAGCAGAGGAATAGCACCGACAGAAACAAGTAAAAATACAAGTTTAGGTCTAATACGGATATCTGAAAGACGGATCATCAAAGCCCCCCCGAGCATACGCAAACACTTACATACGTTTCATTGAAACAATGAAACACTCTTCTTCATAGCAACTACGTATTCATAATTATTTTAAGACGTAAGATTAGACCAACGACTATGTTCTAACTTGAACAGAAAATCAATATTATTAACTCAAAACCATGTTTTTTATGAGTAAACAATAAACAGTGGGAGTGTCAGCCACCTAAAAAAGCGTTGCAAAAATGCACAACAAAAACCCTGACCACCGTTCACCATTCCTGATTATCAATTTATCATCATCTTTTTACATAGAAAATATAAATACACATTCATAATTCACATTATTGGATGAAATACTATGTAAAATTTTAAATAAAAAAACCTCTGCATTGAGTGCAAAGGCTTTTCATTTCTTCTGAATAGATAGCAAAATTGAGTTTAGAAAAAATACATGATCAAGTCACATTTCATTAAATACTGTAACCAGATAATACGTTGTTTTTCCTAATATACAGAATGGAGTACAACTGAAAGCTCTTTAAAATAGACGTCAACTAAACTTCCAACATCAATATTTAAAGAATCAATCACGTTTTTAGAAACAAGTGAACATATACCGCTACCATCTTCCAGATGGCCCGTTACCTCAGATAACACTTCTGTTGATGCAATACGTTCCACACTGCACGTAAATTTATTCCTGCACCCCTCATTATTACAAGCGTATTGCTTACTAATATCAATATAAGGAGCTTTAATAGTCGCAACTACAGGAGTCCCGATACAAATTTTCAAAGTACGCAAACTTTCTTCTGTGATCAGAGAGAAAATGGACATGCCGGATTCGGTTACAACCTCAACTTCAGCCATTATGCCATCAGCTGACACTCGCGCTACATGCCCCACAAATGAGTTACGGGCACTTGTCCTACGCTGCATCTCATTATGCGCTTTGCGGACGATCGAAGTCACATCATCATTTGTATAATTTCGAAAACTGGCCAGAACATCTGCGGACAGATGCCCGAGCACGTTACTGACTACCAGTAGCGGGACACCGCCGCGCACCATTTCCAGAGCACGGCTGTACCGCAACACTCTCGGCGTTGCCAAAGCTTTCGGCAAACCGCAATCCATGGCACGGGCATAAAAAATTCTCCGCACATACCCCGGGTCCATATGAAAAAAAATGTCCGCGAAGACTGTATCCCATGGAACTTTCGAGTACTTCCTGTATCGAATCACTGGCAAAGGTTTCCAAAGGAACATCCCGTTTGGTTTCCCCATGCCCTAAGCAGACAATTTTACGTGAAAAATCAAATGCAGTTCTGTCATCCAGCGTCAAAACTTCCCCGAGCCTCGCTCCGGTAAATCGTAACAACAAGAACAATGCACGCATACGCTGACGGGAACGTACATACTCCTGCCTGTCCGTTGCCGCACACCACGCGTTAAAAGACTGGAGGAAAACTTCAAGCTGTTGCGGCTCAAGATATCGCAACGAATCAGAAACAGTAAAAATAGTATGCGGGGATAGTGATCCGACATGTTCAGGCATGACAACTCCACGGGAAGTCACGGTTTCAAATTTTTCCGTGACGTGCTTGTTCTAAATAAGCAATCTTCATAGAAGCAGATACAAAAGTAAAGTCATGAAATTTTCAACGGTTACAAACTTCCTATTTCTCAGAATATATGGAGACTTCGTATGAAACTACTGCTTACCCTTATGATGGCTCTTTGCGTATCTCTGCCAGCTAATGCACAGGCAGCTAATCTCATAATTGCTCAGGCTGCGAACTTTATGCCCGCGATGCAAGAGATTATTCCTGCTTTTGAAAAAGAAACAGGGATCAAAGTGCAGGCAACCTACACTTCCACAGGCAAGCTGTACGGACAGATCATCAGCGGTGCTCCATTTGACATGTTCCTTGCTGCCGACACTCTTCGCCCTGAAAAATTATTTGCTGAAAACCTTGTGCAGGAACCTTTCATCTATGCAAAGGGACGTATTGTTCTTTGGACACGTAATGAAAAGCTCTGTGGAAAGTCGTGGAAAGAGAGCATCAGCTCCCCTGATGTTACCCACATTGCCATTGCTAATACAGAGACTGCTCCATACGGCACCGTGGCGAAGATTGCATTGGAAAAAGAACAACTCTGGACAACTATTCAGCCCAAACTTGCCATCGGACAATCAATCTCTCAGGTGTTCCAGTATGTGGCTACCAGAGCAGCAGATGCAGGTTTTTGTGCGTACTCTTACATGTTCACACCTGAAGGAAAAAATGGATGCTTTGTCCCAGTGAAAGAAGCACCAATGGTTATCCAGAAAGCATGTATTCTTAAAAGTACACCCAATAAACAAGCAGCAGAAAAATTTGCAGCATTTCTCGGTTCCCCGACAGTAACGGCCATCAAAAGTAAATACGGGTACGAATAAACTATGACGCTAGAGCCTCTCCTCCTCTCAGCAAAACTAGCGTTTTGTACTATGGTGCTCATTCCGTTACTTGCGTTTCCCCCTGCATATTTCCTCGCCTTTGGAAAATGCAGAGGGAAAAGCATTCTGGATGCTCTCATCACGCTGCCCATGGTTATCCCCCCAACGGTTCTCGGTTTCGGGCTGCTCATTCTTATGACACCCTCGGGAGCCGTCGGTTCAACATGGCAGAGCCTGACAGGCGACAGGCTCATATTCAGCTTTGCGGGTATTCTATTTGCGTCCCTCATTTTCAATCTACCCTTTGCAGTGCAGCCACTGCGAGCGTCGTTTGAAAAACTGGACAAACGATTACTGGAAAGTGCGGCAGTCTTAGGACTGTCTCCATTCCAAACGTTTTACCGTGTCATACTCCCAAACTGTGTAAGCGGCATCGTGGCAAGTTCCATTTTGGTGTTCGCCCACAGCCTTGGGGAGTTCGGTGTTATTCTTATGGTCGGCGGCAGCATACCGGGGCGGACGCAGGTTGCATCTATTGCAATCTTCGAAGCAGTTGAAGCACTTCGATATGATGACGCCATCTATATGTCTGCGGCACTGGTACCTGTATGTTTTGTCTTTCTCTTAGTCATCAACGCCGTCAACGGGAGGCAGCAGTCATGACGCTTACACTTTCCGTATCCAAACAGCTTGAAAACATTACCGTACAGCTTGAAACAACCTGTCCGTCTAATACGTTGACAGCGATTGTCGGCCCTTCCGGCTCTGGAAAGACAACCCTTATCCGTATGCTTGCAGGACTTGAGACTCCGGACAGCGGCACTATAAGCTGTAACGACAATGTCTGGTTTTCCAGCACATCCGGCATAGCAGTTCCCCCGCAACGTCGGCATGTCGGACTGGTATTTCAGGACTACACGCTCTTCCCGCATCTTACGGTAGAAAAGAACATTCTCTTTGCCGCAGTAAAGCCGGAAACCGTGCCTGAATTGCTACAGACGTTTGGAATTGAGCACATAAAACACAAAAAGCCGCACTCCATTTCTGGTGGAGAACGGCAACGGGCAGCATTCTGTCAGGCACTGGCACGGGAACCAGTGGCACTACTATTAGATGAACCGTTTTCGGCGCTTGATGTAACAACACGTCGGAAACTTCAACACTTGCTGTTAGAAATAAAAACGCGACTTCCGATCCCAATTATCCATGTGACACATGATCTGGAAGAGGCTACCCTGCTTGGTGACACCATTATCGCAATGGAACAGGGAAAACTTTCTCCAAACTGGCTTAATACACAGTTGCTTGCGGCGCATCAGGCCGCTCAAAGCAACATCATGTATGAACAATGCCACCACTGTGGCATGAAACCCATAACGCCGATCACAACGTTAAGCGAGAAACAGAATGCAGGCATTAGCTAATATCCACGAGCAGGCTCTTTCCCATTGGAAAGAACAAAATATTCTTCATGAAAAAATTGTCGTCTCCGCCAAGCCGCTCACCGCTGAGGAAGCTATCGGTAAGCCCGATGATCTGGACTACCCAATTCAGCAGGGCAAAGAGCATCTGATGGAAGCCACATTCAACGGCTACAAAGGTCAGGCTTTCACCGGCAGCCGCGGCACCTTCTCCGGAACACTTGCAGATATTGCAGCCCTTCCGCTTACCGACGATTTTAACCGCGCCATCTTTGTAGCAACACTCAATGCCGTAGGCTGTGCTTATGACAACACAACCAACACCATTCACTGTAAAGACAATGAACCAAAAGAGTGTGCGAAACAGCTTCGCGAATATATTCAAAAAAAATACGGAAAATGCCGCATCACAATTATCGGTTTCCAGCCAATGATGACCGAAGCGCTTCAGTCAGACTTTGAAGTCCGTCTTGTCGATCTTGATCCCAACAACATCGGACAAGTAAAGCGCGGCGTGATGGTAGAGGGCAAAGAAAGTACAAACGAGGCAATAGCATGGGCAGACCTGCTACTGATAACAGGCACTACGCTTGCCAACAACTCCATCGATCTCTTCCTCACCGACAAACCGGTTATCTTTTATGGAACCACCATTGCCGGTGCTGCACCATACATGAACTGGGAACGCTTCTGTCCTATGAGCAAATAGGACTTATCGAGCTCAAACTGACCGAGCCCAAATTTACCGAACCCAGTTGAAGCAGTCTTTCATAATTTTTTGAGCTGCTTGATCCATTTTCTTTTCCGCTTCTCTATAGGATGTAATAAACCGTCTTCCAGTTTCTGTAAGGCGGTATCCTTTTTTGTTTCCCCCGACTTTTGTCACCAAGTCTTCCCCGATACTTTCTTCCAATTTCTTTAAGCGTCCCCACGCCCTTCTGTACGACATCCCCAATTCTTTCGACGCTCCAGAAAGAGATCCCAGCGCGTCAATTTGCTCAAGCAGTACCGCGCCACCTGAACCGAACAGCATTTCGCCGTCCTTTTCCAGCCACAGTTTGTACTTTACTCTCTTCGCTTGCATCGCTCACTCTCCTTATTGCTGCTCTCACTCGCTTGTGAATTTTTTCTTAAGCAATTTCACGCCCATGCTATTTTTTTTTAATAAAAAAATGTTTGACTTATTATGTCCCCGTGGACATAAGAAAAAGCACCAGTAATCGCCTACTCACTACTTTTTTTATCAACCTGAATCGCAAAAAGAGATTACAATGCAGGCAGTTCCAGTTCAAAATTCAATTGGTATGGTTCTTTGTCACGACATCACTCGGATCGTTCCGGGCGAGGCTAAAGGCCCTGCGTTCAAGAAAGGCCACATTGTCAAAGCTGAGGACATCCCGACCCTTCTCGATATTGGTAAAGAGCACCTCTACGTGCTTAATCTTACCGAAAATCAAATTCATGAAAACGAAGCCGCTGCCCGTATAGCAAAAGCCGTTTCCGGTGAAGGCATCACTCTAAGTGATGTTTCTGAAGGACGAGTAAACCTTATTGCAAACAAAGGGCTGCTGTCCATCGATGTTGAAAAAGTACATGAGATTAATGCCATTGAAGAAGTTGTGCTCTCAACAATGCACGACGGTTTGCATGTTATGACAGAGCGCCCTGTTGCAGGTACCCGCATTGTTCCTCTCGTTACCGATCGATCCAAGGTTGAAGAAGTAGAAGCTGTTTGCGCCAAGGGCGGCCCTGTTATTCAGGTTAAGCCGTTCAAACATCATAGAGTAGGTGTCGTTACCACCGGTAGCGAAGTTTACAATGGTAGAATTACAGATAAGTTCGGCCCTGTAATCCGTAAAAAATTTCACGAACTCGGGTCAAGCGTTGCGGAACAGGTTTTTGTTCCCGACGACCAGCAAATGACAACAGATGCCATCACCTCGTTCCTCGATCAGGGAATGGATTTTGTTGTTGTAACAGGCGGCATGTCTGTTGACCCAGATGACAGAACACCCGCCAGTATCCGCGACACCGGAGCAGATGTAGTTACCTACGGCTCCCCTACCTTCCCCGGTGCCATGTTTATGCTCGCCTACAAGGATGGCCGACCTATCATCGGACTTCCCGGCTGCGTCATGTACTACCGCGCCAGTATCTTTGATCTCATCGTACCACGCATTCTCGCAGGCGAAACCATTACCCGTAGAGATATTACGAACTTAGGACACGGCGGCTTTTGTGCCGGCTGCGACACATGCCACTTCCCGCTGTGTTCCTTTGGTAAATCGTCATAATAATTGGCTGGTTCTGCTGTAGAACCCTCCTGCTTTATAACCTATATGTGGTGGTACCTTTCACAGCATCAACAACCTTCGCCTTGTGTTGTATCGCGCTGTTTGATCGTCTAGGTACCCGAGAGGAGCTTCCATGTTAAAAAAAATGCTTCATGTTAACGGCGTAGACCGGATGGTCATATGCGAACAAGATGAAACACTTGCGAACGTACTTCGTGAGAATTTGAATCTTACCAGTGTAAAAATTGGTTGTGGTTCAGGCCAGTGCGGCAGTTGTACCGTTGTTGTAGACGGTAAGCTGAAACGTACTTGTACAATTAAAATGAAGCGCATTGCAGAACACACTAAGATTGTTACTGCTGAAGGTGTGGGCACACCGGACAATCTGCATCCTATCCAGCTTGCATGGATTGCTCATGGTGGCGCACAGTGTGGTTTCTGTACACCTGGCTTCATTATTTCTTCCTACGCACTTCTTCTTGAAAACCAGTCTCCAAGTCGTGAAGACGTTCGTGACTGGTTCCAGAAGCATCGTAACGCATGCCGTTGCACAGGCTACAAACCTCTTGTTGACGCTGTTATGGATGCTGCTGCAGTTCTGCGCGGTGACAAAACACGTGATGAGCTGATGAAAGACGTACCAGTAGAAGGCCGCATCTTGGGTACAAAATACCCACGTCCGTCCGCTGTTGCAAAAGTAACCGGTACTCTTGATTACGGTGCAGACTTAGGTCTTAAACTTCCTGCAGAGACTCTGCGTTGTGCTCTTGTACAGGCAGAAGTTTCTCACGCAAAAATTATTTCCATCGACACTTCCGAAGCTGAAAAAATGGAAGGCGTTGTAAAAGTAGTTACACACAAAGACGTTAAAGGTAAAAACCGCATTACCGGTCTTATTACCTTCCCAAGCAACAAAGGTGATGGTTGGGATCGTCCTATTCTGTGTGATGAAAAAGTATTCCAGTTCGGCGATGCAATTGCTATCGTTTGTGCTGATACCGAAAAGCATGCAAAAGCTGCTGCTGAAAAGGTAAAAGTAGAACTCGAAGAACTGCCAGCATACATGAGCGCTCCTGAAGCAATGCAGGACGACGCTATTGAAATTCACCCTGGCACCCCTAACACATACTTCGTACAGAAAGTTGCCAAAGGCGACGAAACTGCACCTATCTTTAAAGACGCAGACGTTACCATTGAAGGTGACTACTACGTTGGCCGTCAGCCTCACATGCCTATCGAACCAGACGTAGGTTTTGCATACCGCAACGATGAAGGCAAACTCGTTATCCATTCCAAATCTATCGGTATGCACCTGCACGCTGCTATGATTGCTCCTGGTCTTGGTGAAGAGCTTGATAACATCGTTATGGTTATGAACCCTGCCGGTGGTACTTTCGGGTACAAATTCAGCCCTACAATGGAAGCATTGGTTGGCGTTGCATGTATGGCTACTGGCAAACCTGTGTACCTCAACTACACATGGTACCAGCAGCAGACTTACACTGGTAAACGTTCCCCATTCTTTATGAACGTTCGCATGGCTGCTAACAACGAAGGAAAACTCCTTGGTATGGAAACTGACTGGTCTGTTGACCACGGTCCTTACTCCGAGTTTGGTGACCTTCTTACACTTCGCGGCGCTCAGTTCATCGGTGCTGGTTACAACATCGATAACATCCGTGGTGAAGGCCGTACCGTTTGTACTAACCACGCATGGGGTTCTGCATTCCGTGGCTACGGTTCACCGCAGTCTGAGTTTGCTTCCGAAGTTCTCATGGACGAACTTGCTGAAAAAATCGGCATGGACCCATTAGAACTGCGTTACAAAAACGTATACCGTAAAGGTTCTACAACTCCTTCCGGTCAGGACCCAGAAGTATACAGCTTGCCTGAACTTCTCGACACTATCCGTCCTAAATACGAAGCTGCAAAAAAACGCGCAGCAGAACTTTCCACTGCGGAAGTTAAACGCGGCGCAGGTATTGCTATCGGCGTTTACGGTTGTGGTCTTGACGGTCCTGATACTGCAGAAGCAGCAATGGAACTTACCGAAGACGGCATCATCACAGTTTACACCACATGGCATGACCATGGTCAGGGTGCAGACATCGGCGCTTTAACCACTGCTCATGAGGCTCTCAGCCCAATGGGTATTCCTGCTGAAAAAATCAGAGTTTGTCTGAACGATACCAGCAAATGCCCTAACGGTGGCCCTGCTGGTGGTTCCCGCTCACAGGTTGTAATCGGTCGTGCTATTAAAGCTACCGGTGAAGCAATGGTTGCATCGATGACAAAAGCAGATGGTTCCATTTACACCCACGCAGAAATGGTAGCAGAAAATATTCCTACCCGCGTTGATGGTAAATGGTCAGCACCTTGTACTGATTGTGATGAAAACGGCCAGGGTAACCCGTTCGCATGTTACATGTACGGCGTATTCCTTGCTGAAGTAGCTGTAGAACTCGCTACCGGTAAAACTACCGTAGAGAAAATTACAGCAGCATCCGACATCGGTACCATCATGAACCAGCTTGCTGTTGAGGGCCAGATGTACGGCGGTCTTGCTCAGGCTATCGGCCTTGCGCTTACAGAAGACTTCGAAGACATCAAAAAGCATTCAACCATGGTTGGTGCTGGCTTCCCATACATCAAGCAGATTCCAGACGATATGGAACTCATCTTCATTGAGTCCAAACGTCCTGAAGGCCCATTCGGTGCATCCGGTGTTGGCGAGCTTCCACTCACCAGCCCGCACGCAGCTATCATCAACGCTATCTACAATGCTTGTGGCGCACGTATTCGTCATCTGCCTGCACGTCCTGAAAAAGTACTCGCAGAACTCAACAAGTAATATAGAATAAAAAACCGTCCGTGCTGTTTAGGCAGCACGGACGTATTTAGTAGAGCGCTATGGAACAACACGAACTACGCCAATGGGAAGCACAGTGTACGCAAGAAGAAGCGCCACACTGCCAAGCCCAGTGTCCCCTGCACATTGATGTCCGCACCTTTTGCAAAAAATTTGCTGCGGGTAAAATTAATGAAGCATGGGCTGTTTTGTATAAAAGCATGCCTATGCCGCATATTACTGCCAACTTATGCGACGGCTCATGTATGGAAACATGCCTGCGTAAAGACCTTGGCGGCAGCATTAATATGCCGGAACTTGAGCGATGTTGTGCAGCCAATGCAACCAAGAACCCGCCTGTGCGCCCTCTTCCGTCCAAAGGAAAACGCGTTCTCATTCTTGGCGGCGGACTTAGTGCGTTAGCAGCCGCGTGGGATCTAGCTAAAAAGGGCATCAGCCCAACCATTCTCTCTACTGAAGCATACGACGACATTGCGTCCCGTATTCCTGAGGACGCATTTGCACAGCATGAACAGGCAATGGAAAAACTTGGTGTCATTTTCTCCAATGAAGAACCACCAGCAGATCTTACCAAAGCTTGCGCCGAATGGGATGCCGTGTTGTTAGCATCACCGGAAGTTGCAGATCAATATGCGTGCGAACTAAGTGATCCTAAAATATTACAAACAAATATTTCCTCCGTATTCTCCGTTCCGTCCCCTTGTATTGCTACCACGATAGAACGTATTGCCCTTGGCAGAACGTTAGCATTATCTGCGGAACGGTCTATACAAAATGTATCCCTCACTGCAGGTCGAGACATGGAAGGATCGTACGGGTCCCGACTGCAAACCGCAGTCTCCACTGTCTCCTCACTTCCACAACTTCCTGCAGGTGATGAGGGATATGATGAAGCGACAGCTATGCTGGAAGCCGGAAGGTGCATACAATGCGAATGCATGCAGTGTGTAAACAACTGTGTGTATTTGGCAGAGTTCAAAAGCTATCCGAAGGTATACGCGCGGCAGATCTATAACAATGCCGCGATCATCATGGGTACACGACATGCTAACAAAATGATCAACTCCTGCATGTTGTGTGGCTTATGTGAAGAAATTTGCCCTGAAGACTTTGCAGTTCAGAACCTCTGCCTGTCAGCTCGACAAGAGATGGTGGCAGCTTCCACAATGCCATCTTCTGCACATGAATTTGCAATCCGCGATATGGCGTTTGCCAATACCGCGGGTAGGATCGCAAAGAATGCACCTTCCGCTTCCACTAGCACGTACGCTTTTTTCCCGGGATGCCAGCTTCCTGCAATATCACCCCATCTGGTTGAAAGTACCTATGCATACTTACGGGCATCTCTCGAAGAGCCTGTAGGATTATTCATCCACTGTTGCGGAGCCCCTGCACACTGGTCGGGGCAAAAAGAGCTGACGGAAACAACAACTGCTCAGATCCTTCAACAATGGGAAGCCATGGGAAAACCGCAGCTGATTACCGGCTGTCCGACATGCACAACAATGTTTGCAGAACTGCTGCCGCAGATTCCAACGCGCTCATTGTGGGAGGTTATGGAAGAAGTGGGATTGCCTGCGCAAGCACGCTTACCACAACAGCCATACGTTTTGCATGACCCGTGCTCCACTCGTCATGACGAGCCTATGCGTACGCATGTTCGCTCCATCACAGAAAAATTGACAATTTCAACTACAGAGCCACATCTTTCCGGTTCATTGACCGAATGCTGCGGCTTTGGTGGTTTGCTCGATTCAGCGAACCCTAAGCTTTCACGCAAAGCATCTCAACACAGGGCGGATGTGCTCTCTCAGTGTACAGAAGATGAGCAAGACGTGCTCACTTACTGCGCCATGTGTCGTGATATGCTTGCCAGAACAGGCAAACGCACAATCCATCTACTGGATATCCTTTTCCCTGAAAGTAACCCTGCGCTCACATGCTGCAATGCCGACCCTGCCGCTGTTCCTGTTACAGGCTTTTCTGAACGTCGCGAAAATCGTATGCGTCTTAAAGAACACCTGCTCACAACCTTATGGAACGAGGCAGAATCTCCAGCGGAAGAAAATGCGCCAGTAATCACATACACAGAACAGGCTGCGGCCAACATGGAAGAGCGTCGTATTCTGCGAAGCGACATCCGCAAAGTTGTAGACCATGTTGAAGCAACCGATGAAAGTTTATTCAACACAGAAAGCCAGCTTCACGCTGCCAGCTTCCGGCCGGTAAGTGTTACGTACTGGATGGAATACACGAAGGATGAAAGTGGATATTTGATCCACAATGTATGGTCGCATCGTATGCAGATTATTCCTCCTAAATAAGAGCACGCCATGAAAACGTTACAAGTTTTACACGACGATTATTCACATTGGAAATGCACCCAGTGTAACGAGCAGCTTGTCTTCAAAGCTGTAGACCTGGTGTATCTTGAAAGTAAATTTTCGGTTGAATTACCAGTATGTCCAGCATGTGGATACGTACTTATACCTGAATCTCTTGCCTTAGAAAAAATGGCAGAAGTGGAAAGTTTACTGGAAGACAAATGAGTACTCCGCTTTGGCAGCATCCTCTTATGGCAACATTGGAGGATGGCGCACTTCGCCCCGGTGGTCTCGCGCTTACCCGCAAGGCCTACGATGGATTGAAGCTTTCGCCTTCCACTCGTATTCTGGATGCAGGATGCGGCACTGGAGTCACAGGCGAATTTCTCCAACAAGAATATGGAGTCCACGTCACCGGACTTGATCTTTCCGCTCAGAATACGCTGCAAACTCAGGAAAGACACATTCCTGTGGTGCAGGGAACAGTTGAACAGCTTCCTTTTCCCAACGCTGCATTTCACATTGTTAACTGTGATTGCGTACTCTCCCTCAGCAGCTCTTTGGAAACATCAATCCTAGAATTTTCACGTGTACTCTGTGCAGGCGGCACACTTGTTTTGTCCGATCTTTACAGACGCGGAAAAAACGTCGGGCTTTCTGCTCCAACAACCTATTGTGACTTACCGCAAGAGGTCGCCCGCGCTGAACGCTCCAGTTCTTCATGTGTAGTTGAAGGATGTAGCAGTTCACCGATAGAGCTTAAACAACTTTTTGCCGTGCTTATGAAGGCAGGGTTTACACACACATGCAGCACAGACTGCACAAAAGAGCTTAAAGAGCTCACAGCAAAGCTTATTTTTTCGGGCATTGCATCCTGCTGCCAAGGCAACACAAACACTGCCCAAAGCCGCACTGCATCATACGATAAAAGTATTGGGTACATACAAATCAAAGCCGTCAAAAAGGAATAACACATGCTTTCCGACATCCAACTGCAATTGCTTCAATGGTCTAGCAAGGGATACTGTTGCAGCCAAATTCTCGTCGGTATGGCGCTCGAATTTTCAGGCATTGAAAATCCACCACTCCTAAGAGCAGCGGAAGGATTATGCAGCGGTATGTCCGGTTGTAACGGAACATGTGGTCTGCTTACAGGCGGATCATTGCTTCTAGGTTTATACGCGGGGCACGACGCTGAAACTGAAGAAAAGAACGAACATCTTCCTCTTCTGCTCGAGTCATTCATAGACTGGTTTACACAAAAAACAACAGAGCAGTATGGCGGCATTTCCTGTGGTCAAATTCTTGGAGAAACCTGCGACTCCCCCCTGCCGGACACCTCAAAATGTGGTTCCCTGCTTGCGGAAACATTCTCCTATATTGAATCTCTACTTGCCGAATACGACTACGATATTTCTGCATTAAAAGAGTAGTTATGTCTGATCACATTTCCCATACCGAAAGCGTTTGCCCTCAGTGTCTTCAGCGTATTCCTGCTATGCGTGTCACCAAAGGGGAAGAAACCCGCCTTGTAAAACACTGTCCGCAACACGGCGCATTCTCAACTCCTGTCTGGCGTTCAACTCACATGGCAACGGCCTTTAAAAACTGGTTACGCCCTAAAATTCCATCCACACCGCCTACTGTTTCAACATCTGTCGACAAAGGCTGCCCTTTCGACTGCGGTCTATGCGAAGATCACCGTCAGCACAGCTGCATGGCGCTTATTGAAGTGACATGGAATTGTAACCTCTCCTGCCCTGTCTGCTTTGCATCAGCAGACAACAAAGGAAAGCCGTCCACCCCGAAAGACCCAACCAAAGAAGAACTCATTCAGCTGCTCGAAACCACCATGCGCACCACAGGCGGGTGCAATCTACAATTTTCCGGTGGGGAACCGACAGTACGCGATGATCTTCCTGAACTCGTTGCAGAGGCAAAACGCATCGGGTTCCCGTTTGTGCAAATCAACACCAACGGAGTTCGTGCTGCACAAGATCCTGAATATGTCGCGAAGCTTGCGGCAGCAGGTGTTGATTCCGTATTCCTGCAATTTGACGGATTACGCGAATCAACGTGGAAAGCGTTCCGCAATGCTGATCTTCGAGAAATCAAAGCAAAAGCAATTGCAGCGTTTGCAAAAGCAAACATCGGCATCGTGCTCGTACCGGTCATTTCGCCCGTCATCAACAAAGATGAAGTGGGCGATATTATCCGCTTTGCCATAGATCACGCACCAGCAGTACGCGGTGTTCATTTTCAGCCAATAAGTTATTTTGGGCGCTATCCAGTTGCGCCTGCGGATGCAGAACGCATCACGCTTCCGGAGCTGGCTGACGAACTTGAGCGGCAGACAAACAACCTTGTCGCAACAGGGGACTTTGTGCCTCCCACCTGTGAACATGCGTTGTGCTCATTCCACGCCAATTACATTATCAATGATGACAAAACGCTTCAGCTTCTGTCTGTTCCTAAAAATTCCTGCAACTGCAAGCCAAAGCCTGCAGCTGAAGGGGCAGAAAAAGCACGCTCATTCGTACGCAGCCAATGGGCAGCAGCGGAGCAAGAAAAGAAACCGCAGTCACTGTCCAATGAGCTTGATTCGTTTATTCAACAAGCATCAACACGGCGCTTTGCCATATCAGCCATGGCTTTTCAGGATGCATGGTCTCTTGATATAGAACGGTTAAAAGGCTGCTGCATTCATGTGGTTGCGCCGGATGGAAGGCTTGTTCCTTTCTGTGCATACAACCTTACAGCAGCTGACGGAACGACTTTGTATCGCGGGAAGTAGTTTTGAAATACTGCTGAGAATGAAATCAGTAAGTTGCCTCCGGCGGGTCTCCGACGGGCAAGGGCTCTGCCCTGCACCCGCGAGAGGGACGCCCTCTCGACTGCGAAGTTGGACTACCTATTTATGGTTATTATGAGGTACTGAGAAGTTCGCAGTATTGGCAGATAAGACAGTACTTTTAGATTGGCATAGTTAGGATAAATTACGGTAAGTACCTTTAGGGGCACCCCCTTAAAATGAAGAGTCTCTTTACAGGATCGCAATGCAAAAGACTTTCGTAGAAAATGCACAGCAACGAATCGTTATCGGGGCAAACCCGCTAGACGCACCAGCTCAAGAAGATATGGGTTTTGATGCATCTGCGCGCTCGTTCTCTCATGCTCAAATTGAAGCATGGCAGCTTAGCAAACTCAAAGAAGTTTGCAGTTATGCAAAAGAGAACGGAAGTTTTTACGCTGAACATTTTCGCGGCTTGAACCTAGATTCCATCGCGTCCCGTGAAGAATTTTCAAAACTTCCACGAACTACATCAGCGGATATCAGTGAAGCACCTTTCAAATTTCTATGCACTTCGCAAGACGACATTGCACGTGTTGTAACGCTGACAACCTCCGGTTCCACAGGCAAACCCAAACGTCTCTATTTCACGCAAGATGAGCTAGACGAAACTACGGCATTTTATAACCACGGTATGCGTTGCCTCGTTAATGCGGGGGACACCGTTCTGGCGCTCTTGCCTGCTCCCAAACCAGACAGTGTTGGTGCATTACTCGCGGATGGGTTACGGCAATTAGGTGCAAATCCTGTACTGAATCAAGATCCTGATGACGTTACAGCTTCGCTGACGATGCTTAATGAACATAGCCCTGACTGTGTGGTGGGAACCTCTGCACATGTCCTTGCTTTGGTAAAATTATGGAAGCACCAAGGCGGAATGAATTCACCAGTAAAAAGTGTTTTGCTTTGCTGGGATGCAAACTCCCGCTCAATTCGCAAATACATTGAAAGAATCTGGGATTGCCGAGTGCACACACACTGGGGAATGACAGAGACCGGACTCGGTGGTGCTGTAAGTTGCGCACACAGTAAAGGAATGCACCTACGCGAAACAAATTTATATCTAGAAATTACAGACCCAGAAACGGGAATGGTTCTGCCGGATGGTGAACGCGGCGAAATAGTTGTTACGACCCTTACGAGAAAAGGGATGCCGCTTATCCGCTACCGCACAGGCGACGAGTCACACATTATGAAAAATGCCTGTCCGTGTGATTCCCCGTTACGTCAACTCAGCCCGAATATTCGACGGATTGTTCAGCCGAACGATACGCCGGACTGGTTCCAGTTCGTCACTCCGACGTCTATCGATAGGCTGTTACTCTCTGTTCCAAATTTTCTTGCCCAGCAAGCACAATATTGGGTGGCACCAAACAAGCTGGAAGTAACTGTTGACATGAGTGAGAACTCACCCCAACAATTAGCCAGCGTAAAGGAGCTATTATGCGATCTTGTTTCTCCGTTGCATAATGCTCCGGATATATTGTGCTTGCCGGGCAGAAATGACGGCAAAATTTCTATTGGATTCGCAAAACGCAAAATATGCGTAACGTAACGAGGTTACAATGCATTCTATTCTTTCAGATATCACCAAAAAACTCTCAGCGCATAACTGCGTTCTTGCCACCGTCATATCCAGCACCGGTTCAACGCCTCGTTCATCCGGCGCACACATGCTTATTTGTCCGCAAGGCGAATTTTATGGAACCGTCGGTGGTGGTCTAATCGAAGCTAAAGTTCAAGAAACTGCCGCAAAATTTCTCGCTGGCAACACAGGTGCTGCTTCCCTGCATTTCTACGAACTGGATAATACCAAAGCTGGCGCGCTCGGCATGTCTTGTGGCGGAGCACTGACCGTATTGTTGGAACGACTGATTCCAGAATACCATGCGGAATTTGCACAGCTCGAAAATGATGTTCGCAAAGGCAATGCAAGCTCACGCGAAGCCTACTATGTTCAGTCCGGTGACGACTGGAATCGTATTGATGCAGATGAACTGACAAATACATTGGCAGATGCGGAATATGCTAATGCCATGCAGTCCATAAGCACTGCTAAAGGTGCAGCAGCTAGTGGCGCTTCCCCGTTACTCTTCAATGAACAGCCTCTTCAATATTTTTCTGAAACCTACCATCCGTCAGCCACTGTCATTATTGCCGGTGCAGGACATGTTGCGAAACCTACAGCAGAAGTCGCCCACCTTGCTGGATTCTCTGTCACTGTATTGGATGACCGCGACGACTTTGCGAATGCCGAACGTTTTCCGAATGCACACGTTCTCGTTGTGGATTCATTAGAAGATGTGCTCTCTGAAATTACCGTTCACAAAGATTGCTATATTGTAATCGTAACCCGTGGACACGAGCACGACAAAACAGTGCTGCAACAGATGCTCACAACTCCTGCAAAATATATTGGTATGATCGGCAGTAAAAGCAAGCGTGATGGGTTATATCAGCGTCTGCGTGAAGAAGGCGTCACTGATGAAGCCATAGCCCGTTGTCATTGCCCGATTGGGCTGCCACTTGGCGGCAGAACACCTGAAGAAATTGCGGTAAGCATCATGGCGGAGATCATTCAAACTAAAGCACAGGGTTAAGCGCATGCTTAATGCCTATGCAATAATACTGGCGGCCGGATACGGTTCCCGCATGAAACAATGCAAACCCACGTTGCACCTTGGGGATAAAACCGCGCTGCAGACACTTGCTGATGCCTTTATTCATGAAGGTGTTACCCCGTTAGTCGTCACCGGCTACGCCAGAGAAAAGGTTGACCAGGAATGCCAGCGTCTCAAGTTACGCACTATTCATAATGCAAACTTTGATGACGGAATGTTTTCCTCTGTTCAAACTGGCTGCAATGCTCTTCCTGATGATGCAGATGTATTTTTTATTACTCCGGTGGATATTCCACTTATCCGCACTCGAACTATTGCTATGCTGCTTGATAGCGCCACACAAACGGATGTTGATGTGATCCATCCTATTCTGGATGACAGTTCATTATTGGCGCTTCCGGATTTTCTTTACGCAACAGAAGCTAAACGAGGACACCCCCCATGTATGCGGGCATCCCTCAAGCAAGCAATTCTGCAATACAGTGGTGAGGGCGGACTAGCGAATGCGTTAGACCAGCATGTTGGTTCCACCCAGTACATCCCTGTTATAGACAGTGGAATGCTGCTGGATATGGATACCCCTGCGGATTACGAAAATCTGTGTGCCATGCAAAAGCTCTACACCGTACCCACCATGCAGGAATGTTACGCCATCTGGAATACTGTTTCGCTGCCCACACACATCAGGAAACATTCAATGTCAGTCGCTGATGTCGCCCACATTATGCTGAAAAAACTTCCCGCTATTTCCCCTCTTTTTAAACAGACAGTTATCGCCGGTGCTATGTTGCACGATATTGCGAAGGGTATGCCGCAACATGCTGCAGTCGGTGCCAAGCAAGTCACCGAATTCGGCTTTCCGGCACTTGCGCAATGCATTGCAGACCACTCACATCTTATACCCGCAAAAGGCGCTGTCACAGAATCAGAGATCATTTTTTTAGCGGATAAGTTTGTAGAAGGCACAAACAAGTGCACTTTAGACAGAAGGTATAAAGAGAAAATGGCATGTTATGCCGAGTCCCCAGAAGTTGTTGCAGCAATTCAACAAAAACTTCAGGAAGCACAAGCAGTACTAGATAAAGTAAATTTAGCAGCCAAAGTTGATTTCAACACACTGCTCACTGCAAACGGGACTACCTAGTATGATTTATCTCGTTCGCCACGGCGAAACCGTTCTCCATAAAGGAATTTGCATAGGGCAAACAGACATTCCATTGGCTGAAAAAGGAATTGCGCACGTCTCTCAAAACACACTACCGCAATTACTTGCTCTACAACCGGAGAATCCACGGATCATTGCCAGCCCACTACGGCGCACGATGCAAACTGCTGAGATTTTGGATAACGAGCTTGGGGCGGGGATTGAAACGGAATCTGCTTTAAAAGAAATAGATATGGGAAAATGGGACGGCCTCACGTTTTCATACATACAAAAAAAACTGGCCGGAAGCTTACGAACAACGCGGCGATGACTTTGCTCACTTTCGAACACCAAAAGGTGAATCCTTTTTTGATGTTCAACAACGGGTGCTGGAAGTAGTTATTCCACTATGCCAAGTGCCTGAATCGCTTATTTTGGTAACTCACGCCGGAGTCATACGCACCCTGCTCTGCGCCGCAAACCAGACACCATTACAAGAGCTGTTCACCTATAAGCCTGCAACGGGTTCCATCACGTTACTCAGCAAGCAAATATTCCTCGAAAAGACACTCTATCTGGAATAAAAATTTCATATAGAAATCCCCCGTCACTCATTAATGTAACGGGGGATTTTTTTATGCTGAAAGAAATTCCTGTAAGGCAGCTGTATGCTTTAGTGCCATCGCATAGCCATCATCATACAATTGATACAACTTACGCTGATCGCGGCAAACACGCCCGACGCCAAGAGTACTTTCAGGCCGAATCACAAAGATTTCGCCCTGCTTTTCCTTCGCCTCGATTACTGCCAGTTGATCATTATATGCTTCATGGCGATGCTCCAGCACTCTGATCAATCCTGGAAATTGTGGATACCGCCATTTACATAGTGCTAACGATTTGCTGGCATGTTTGCGATAACCTTCCGGTTGCGTAAGAACCAAAACCGGCTTTTCACCATGCTCCAGACACTGCTGAAGCGGGATAAAGTTCGCAATGCCACCATCCATATACACCGAGCCGTTATATTCCACAGGCTTGGCAATAAGCGGCAAGCTTGCCGATGCCCGCATAATAGTCAGCACGTTCTCCCGACTTCCAAGCATGCTCTTTTCAAACATCACGGCTTCACCGGTATAGCAATCAGTTACACCTATCCAAAATTTGATCGGATTGTTTTTAAACGTTTCATAATCAATCGGTACGATGTGCAATGGCATATCTTCAAAAATGAAATCCATTCCGAACAAATCGCCGCCTTTTAACAGACGTAAAAAGCTTAGGTACCTTTTGTCGTTAACAAAACGTATATTTGCTATTCTGTTTCGCTCCGGCTGGTTGGAAATAAGATTGGCACCGTTACATGCCCCCATAGATACCCCGTACAAGGAAGAAAACGAAAAACGCATGTCCATAAAATGCCGAAGTACACCAGCAGAGAAATTTCCCCGAAGTCCTCCGCCTTCAAGAACAAGTCCGGCGGTAACAGTTGATTGCATCGGTAAAACCTCCTGAGGAATTGCTTGGTAAAACAACAACTCAACCTTGGAGGTGTTGTATAGTATTTGGAGAACATAATCGAAAGTGTCCTGAGAGGACAGTAGCAGAAAGAAGATTCTCTATCATGATAATTGTCTACACAAAATAACTAGTATTTTTTCAACACCAACGTTCACGCTAATTACAGAACAAAGGCTCTCACATTTTCATGTAAGAGCCTTTGTATATATTCAAGCTTCTCTGCATTCAAAACAGTGAATAGCTGTTCCTTTCACAGAATAAAGAAGTTGTTACACTATCGCTGTTCACCCCAGAATAAGGCAATAACCCTATCATTCGGAGCACGGCCAACATACGATCCTGCAATAAAAGCGCTGAGTGCTATCAACGTAGTCGGCACAATTGCATGCACTCCGCCCATCGCCGGTTTCATCATGCTGATTGTAATGAAGGATACAACACCAAAGGTAATCGAAGCCACAGCACCAGTTGCGTTTGCTCGCTTCCAGTAAAGTCCAAGAAGAATTGGCCACAGGAATACAGCTTCCAACCCACCAAATGCAAACAAGTTAATCCACACGAGCAGATCTGGCGGCTGAATAGCAGCAAAAAAGACTATCAGCCCGATGACGGCAGTAGACATCAAGCTCATACGCTGAATGCTTACAGAAGGCATCAGAGAGGCATCGCCTTTTAATCTGTAATGCACATATAAATCTTTAATAATCGCGGCAGAAACAAGCAGAAGCATGGAATCAACGGTGGACATGATGGCAGCAAGAGGCCCTGCAATGAACACCCCAGCCCAGAACGGTGAAAGCAATTCCATAATCAACGATGGCATTGCAAGGTCACCCGCAGGAAGATCAGGAAGAATCGCACGTCCCAACGCGCCGGAAAGATGCGCACAGAGGATAATGAATCCGATAATAAGTGTACCGATGATCATAGCATCATGCATCGCACGGGAATCTTTGTAGCCCATGCAACGTTGCGTTGTCTGCGGCAGGCCTAATATCCCCAAGCCTACAAGAATCCATAAGGACATTGTAAAAGGCTGCGGAACAGCATTTTTGGGCCCCGTTGGAGTAATCAAACCGGGATCAATATCTTTAAGTGCTGTCATGCACTGTTCCATTCCCCCACCGGCATTAATGATTGCCAGCAGGATAACGACAACAGCCACAACCATAATAACACCTTGAATGGCATCAGTAATAACTACGGCACGGAAGCCGCCCACGGCAGTGTAAAGAACAACGGTAACACCAAACAACACCAGTCCGACAATGTACGGATATCCGGTTACTGCCTGAAAAAGTCGTGCTCCGCCGATAAACTGAGCAAGCATGGCTGCCATGAAAAATACGAGTAACGCAACTGAGCAAAGGATTACAACGGCATCGCTTTTATATCGAGCGCGTAAAAAGTCCGTAATAGTCATGGAGTTGGTTTTACGGGCAATAATGGCAAAACGTTTACCGAGAACACCCAGCGTAAGAAAGGTGGTCGGTACCTGAATCATTGCAAGAAACACCCAGCTCAAACCGTAACGGTACGCAACCCCGGGGCCGCCAACAAAACTGCTGGCACTGGTGTAGCTTGCGATAATTGTCATAGCGAGAACAAAACCACCCATGGAACGACCACCGATAAAGTAGTCTTCCATAAATCCCTGAGAAGATTTGGATGATGCTTTGTTACGCGCCCAAAGCGCCACAGCAAATGAAAGTGCCAGATACAGCACCACAGGGATTATTGTAATCAGCGCATCACTCATGCGATATTTCCTTTATTGGAATCTACGGCATGCTGTTCGCTTTCCGCAGTGCCCAATTCATCGTCAGATACTTCATCATCAAGCGGCATTTCTTTAAAAAAGAAACGCACAATTCCCCAGAGTAGAATGGTAATTAAAGGGTAGCCGACAATACAGCTGTAAAAAAACCATTCCGGCATACCGAACACATACGCATACTGTTCTGGATCGCCGTCGCCCATTCCGTATCCGAAAATGAACCACCAGAAAAAATACAGAGCGTAGGCTCCCAAAGAAAACAACGCCTCTTTGTTGGCTTGAGCAAAACGCCAGTCCTGTGTCTGCTTATTCATATGATACACCTGTAA
This sequence comes from Halodesulfovibrio sp. MK-HDV, assembly GCF_009914765.1. Lineage (NCBI taxonomy): Bacteria > Pseudomonadati > Thermodesulfobacteriota > Desulfovibrionia > Desulfovibrionales > Desulfovibrionaceae > Halodesulfovibrio > Halodesulfovibrio sp. MK-HDV. The sequence continues at coordinate 40,200 of NZ_WYDS01000024.1, forward strand.
AATTTAAGAAACGAACACTGCAAGCAAGGCATGAACGTTAACAGCCCATTATCAATACTAAAAAAGATACCAACAGCACTTTTACACAGTGTCGGTATCAATACGGTAAGGCGGAATAAAATTGCCTCACATTTTTGCTATGCAGTCTAAGCGTTATGCAAACTCTTTAAAAAAAGAACACTAAAGGACATTAATTCCTTCAGCACAAAAAATAACACCAATTGCTTGAAGCCTTCTGCCCTAAAGCACTCAAGAAAACAAGCCATCGGACGCTGTTTTCATTCCCTTATTTTCCTCTTCCAACCACACCTGCTCCACACAATAGAAACACCAATTCAGTAGAAATTTTGCAATTCAATTTTTACAAGCCAACCTACTTCAACGCTCGGTACTATACAAAAGCAAACAAAGTTACACTTGGACAAAATTGCCCCGGCTTATACAAAAACTATCACTTCATGACGAGGGTTATTAACGACAAGCAAAAATGAAAAACAGAAACAGAACCATATCCCACTATTCTGGACAGAAAATATGAGTCCTCATCGATCAGAAACCTTTTCCGCTCAAAACTGGCAGAGTTTCATTACGTGTTATGGTCACAGCAACAAAACCTGATTGCTGTACTTTGAATTAACAGCTTAGAGCGACTAAAATTATGAGTAAAAACACTTTTATCTTATTAGATTCAATATTAAAGTTTTTATTCTTAAATAATTTTTAGAAATTTAGTTGACGCTATCAACCTTTATGCTTATTTTCTCTTTTAGAAAAAACGGAGCTGACACATGAAACAATTAACGACAGCAAACACAGTTGTTGAAAACATATTAGAAATAGCGTGGCACTTTAGTTCCCGCGGTATTAATGGTGCATGTTGTGCAGATTTATCTCTTGCGGAATTTAGAGCTCTGCAAACAACTGCCATTACACCTAACTGTTCTGTTCAGCACATAGGTAGAATTCTAGATTTCACGAAAAGCGGCGCAACCCGCATCGTTAATCGATTAGAAAAGCAACAACTGGTAACAAAAGTTCGCTCCGCAGCGGATGCCAGAGTTTGTTGCGTTACCCCTACTCCCGCCGGACTAGAACTGTTGCAAGACGCAATGCAGTGTACCAATGATCGTCTGGAACAGGCTCTACGTAAGGTAACTCCATCTGAGCGGGATGATATTTCCAACTCTTTGAATTTACTAGCGAGAACACTCACTTCATTGGATAAATAAAGGGCTCGTCCCCCTTTTTTAAAATATTAGTTGACGATGTCAACTAAAAGGAGACCAACATGAACAACCTACAAAAGACTTTAGAATATTTTGCCTTCATCAGCGTTGAACTTACGATTTTATTCCTTGGAATCAGCACCGCAGTCGCGCTAGCCCTCATGTATATCCCACAGGAAAAACTTAAGGGCTGGATTTCCCGTAAAGGCATATGGGGCAATATTCTCGGAGCACTGGTTGGTGGCCTGACTCCATTTTGTGCCTGCTCGACCATTCCGATGACCCTTGGACTCCTCAATGCAGGGACACCGTTCGGCCCAGTAATGTCCTTTGTAATCGCCTCGCCAATTCTTAACCCGATTATTTTAAGCATGATTGCTACCTTAATGGGTGGGAAAGCGGCACTTATGTACGGTATAGTAACATTCGTTGCTGCGGTAACATTCGGCTTACTTTTAGATGCATTCGGATTTGGTAAACTTGTTCGCAACGTACGTCTTCAGCAGAGCTGCTGTGGTGGGGAAGCTGAAACAGTACCCCCAACATTTGGGGGGAAAAGCAAAGCAGCCTTTAGTTCAGCTTTGGGAGATTTTAGACGCGTGTTCTTCTACCTGTTCATAGGTGTCGCAATTGGTGCGGGTATCTATGGCTACATGCCACAGGAACTCATTGTAGAGTGGGCAGGCCCTAGCAACCCGCTTGCAATTCCTATCGCAGCTCTTGTTGGTATCCCTCTTTATATCCGTGCTGAAACAGCAATTCCAATTGGTTTAGCGCTTGCGGGAAAAGGCATGGGGCTTGGAGCTGTCATCGCGCTCATTATCGGCGGTGCAGGGATGGCTATTCCTGAAATGAGTATGCTTGCTTCTATCTTTAAAAAACGCCTTGTTGCTGCCATCGTTCTAGTCATTTTTTCAACGGCTGTTGTGGCTGGTATTTTCTTCACCACCATACTGTAAGCACTCAAACAACCTTTAAGGGAGATTATTATGGAAGATACTAAGAAAAAAAGCCTTTGGGCTCGCTTAACCGGCACGGGCTCTGATTGCGGATGTTGTTGCGGAACAATCATTGAGGAAACGCCTGAAGCTGAAAAAGAAAGAACTCAGCCGGATGAGGGCAAAAAAACTCAAGAAAAAACCGACACCAAGTAACACATACAGCTGCATCCCTCTGTACATCGACTAAATCTGCAACCCAACTCACACTCAACTTACAAAGAAACTACCCATGGATGCTATTTTAGCTGAAATGGAATTTGAGGCGCTTGCCAACGGCGAGTTCATAACCTCTGCAGAAGGGGTACGAAACATTATTGTTAATAAAAGTGTTCTACTCTTGGATGTCCATACTGGAACAGAAGCCCCACATTGCAGCTATCCGTTCGCGAAGAACATTCCTCTGGAAAAATCTTCCAGACCGCATATGTGAACTGCCTACAGACAAGATAATTATCACGCTGGCAGCCTCTTCATTTCAAGATGCCGTTGGTTTCTTTTACCTGCGTCAAGCTGACTTTGAGGCAGTAAAAACCATGGTCGGTGGATCAGAGCAATTGCTACTATTTTAAAGCCTGCCCCACTCTACGCACGCATGAAAAAATCATAACTCGTTCTTCTAATTTTACTTTGAAAAACTACACAACAGAGACTCCCAGAATCAATATTCATACCCCTCTGAGAGAACTGAGCTTTGAATACTTAGCGAGTGGTAAACACTGCGTGACCGGAAAAGAATTTCTCAGTCTCATTGCATCCAATGAAGTTTTATTTTTAGATGTGCGAACAGATGAAGAACAGTACAACTCCGTGCACCCGTGGGCGACGCACATTCCATTACATATTCTTCTAGAAAGAATTTGTGCCCATTTTAGGATTGATGAACTTTAAAGCGTAACAAATTGCATCAATAACAGCACTGGTTGTTCCGGTTTCATCTTTCTCTGGATTTCTAGTGTACCTTCAAATGGGTGACGTAACCTTTTGGGTTGCTGCAACTTGCGGAGGTATGGCAGTAATTGGGGGATATGTAGAAACCAAAGTAATGGATCGCTGTTTTTCACAAACTGTTGTTCGTAAATTCCTTGCGGTTGTTATGCTGTTTCTCGCAGGCAAAATACTTTTTAATTCCTTTTAATCAACTGGGAGGAAAAATGATGATGCAACTGCGCCTAACAACAACCACGCGACCTTTTACGACTTGAACGTCCCTCTCAACATTTGAACAAAAAAAAAGCTCTTACACTTTCGTGTACGAGCTTTTTTTTTGCTTGTTCTATCCAAGAGGATTTATCCTCATGCCGCCTGCGTAAAAGGCAGGTGTAATCTTCTAGACAAGAATTTCAGTATTCACTCTAAAACCACAAGAACAACAAACGTGACCTACCCTTAAAACAGGTAATTTCTCAAAGCAAAAACGGAACTCAACCCATCCTATCGAAATCGATAGTAGTTAACTAGTTACCCCTGTGTATATGATGCTTGGCAAAAGGGGGACTAACAATGCTCATTACTATAAAAGATTACGCTCAAGACTTTCTAAAATTACTTCTCTTATCCTGCATTCTGATTGTAGTGCCGACAAAAATGGCTAGCGCGGGACAACTTATACAATCCCTTGAAAAAGATTATGTTAATTATGATAACATTTACGCCCCAGCCAATATCTACGGTGAAAAGGCCGGCATTGGTGTCGTAAATCCATCTAAATATTCTATTACAAATTATGGAACAATTTCTTTCGTAGAAATCAATTCGGATTCAAGCCCTGAAGTATACGGAATTGTAGCTCACGAAATGATAAAAAACTATGGAGACATTACCGTTTCGTCCCTATCTGCGAGCACTGCTTCAACAAAGCCTACTGATGCGAGTGCAACAGCTCTAGGGATTTACTCATCTATTGGTGTGGAAAACCATGGGGATATTACGATACAAGCAAGAGGTGGAGAGTCAGTTAGTCTTAACACCATCTCGAGTAGCTCTGAAACGGAGGGGGTTGGACTTCAAACAAAGGGCGTTATCACGAACCATGGTGCGATCTCTGTATCTTCAATAAGTGGAAACTCATCTCTCACCTATACTTCACCCGATATTATCGGCTATTCCAGAATACACAACAATGCTAAAGCCTATGGTATTATGTCTAAAAGCAATGTCACAAACTATGGTAATATTTCATCACTAGCTGTTTCTGGGATTACCCATATAGTTGCCGACGATTTTTCATTAAATTACGACAAAGCCTACGCGTATGGTATAAAAACACTCGGCAATGTAACTTCCTATGGATCAATTTTCTCAACGGCAAAAGGGGGAAGAGCTTCCACTAACGCAACGGTATTTACCGACGCCAATGCTCATGCTTATGCCTATGGAATTTACACCGATGGAACAGTTACTAACTATGGAAACATAACAGCTACCGCTCTGGGGGGAACCGCCTTTAACAATGTTAGTACAAGTAACACTGCCCGTTGTTATGGATCAGCTGAAGCTAAGGGTATCTATTCTGAAAAAGCCGTAACTAACTACGGTACAGTTATAGCTAAGGCTGTTGGTGGCAAAGCTACTTATACTACAAATAAATGGGGTTCCGCTGTTGCTGATGCTGATGCTGTAGGCATTTACTCTAAAGGCAATGTATCAAGTTATGGCGACATCATCGTCACAGCTCAAGGCGGAAACGCAATTGCTTCAGACTCGGTTATCATAATTGATAAATACAACACGGGAACGGATGCAGAAGGCTATGCCAAAGGGATCATAGCTTCCGGTGATGTGTTAAGTACGGGCAATATAACAGTAACCGCTACTGGTGGAGTGAAAAAGAGAGCCGGTGTGCTGACAAGCGATGTGTCAGAAGCAACGGGTATTCAAATGAATGCTACTGGTAGACTGGATTCACGAGGGATTATTAGTGCTTCAGCTTTTCCAGCATCAGGGTATGCTTTTGATCCAACAAAACATATTGCCAGACAAGTTTATATTGCAAAAGGGGTGACTACACTGACGGGCTACGGCATGAAGTTTTCCAATTCAAACAAAGCATTAACATCGGAGTTTGGAGGAAGCATCCATGTAAATAACGACGCTTCGGCAGCTGCAGATCTCCTTTTTCAGCAAGCTGTACTCTACGCCCATCAGGGAGTTCATTTTGCAGTTGGAGTCTATGAAATCCCAATGATTGAAAAAGGAGCAACACATTCAGACGCGACAGACGACCAGTTCGTCGATGTTGTTGCATCCCACCCAGACATAAAAGCAGCTCTCACGGCAGGAAACAGTGGTAGACTGCAACAAGTTACTTTTACTTATGCTCCCAAAAGTTCGCCCTCCCTTCTTTCTACCCGCGCTGCTGCTGATGCACAGATGAAATCGCAATATACAATTGCAAACGAACTTTCAAACATGTTGTTCGCATCTGCACGCCCCTCTTCTGTGCAAGAAAAACAGGTTGCTGGCATTAATGACAACACAAGCCACATGGTAGCGTCCTCAGATGCTACAGTTATTCCTACTATAGAATCTAGTTCTGACAACACACACACTCTCTTCCTCCGCCCAATCGTTGCAACTTCTGAAGATACGTCTACATATGGTTATGATTCTAGAACTGCAGGCTTTGTACTCGGGTACACACATAAATTTAGCGATGCTTTTTATCTTGGTGGACATGCAGGCTATACCCGCAGCAATGTGGATTATACTGACGTTGGCACTGGATATTCAGACCGTGAAGAGGACATTGATACTTATTACGGTGGGATTCATGCAATTGGTCGGTACGACAAAAATTGGATTTTCACCGGAATGTCTTCCTTCTTCATCGGTGACAATACGTATTCCAACAATGACCCAGCATTAAAAGAAAATGCAACGTATTCATCCTATGCATTGCGCACCAAACTTACTGGCGGATACCTGTTTGCAATTGGGGAAAATCAGTTTTTGCCTGAACTTGGCCTTACTCACACTTGGCAACACCACGATGAATACTCCACCAAAAACACCACCACGTTCTCGACTACATACGGATCACTGGATGACAACGAACTGTACGGCACTGCTTCCATCAAATGGCTTCGCAAGTTTAAAGTAGGTAACAACTGGTTATTTACCCCACAGCTTGGCATTGGTATTACGCAAGTGCTTACGGATGGTGAAATATCTGTAACTCAACGCGCCGCTGCAGCGGCACAACTTATGGTTGATTCAGAAGATAAAACGACCATTACTCCAGAACTAAGCTTAACCATGCAACAAGACGATTTTTCTCTCACTCTCGGCTACAACGGAGGCTTCTCAGACACCACCCGTAATAACCAGTTCTGGGTGCAAGGAAGCGTAGATTTTTAAGACACAACGTGTCTTTTCTCATAATCCAAACGGCATCGGATCAGTACTTTCGGTGCCGTTCATTTATTCTAGAAACAGCCTCCACCCACTTGATCAATTTATACTCCGGACAACGTATTCCTCATTGCTGCAAGTAAGAGCCGTAGAAGGATTATCCCCCCTGTACCCAAAGGTAGATTTTTATATCCACACACTTTGCCTTCTTACTCTTTTACGATTATGCCAAACAGATGCACGATAAATTTCTTTTTTTTATAGCATTATTCACAGGTGGTATCACTGGTCTTCTCATTTCATTAATTGCGAATAAAACAGTTTGCTCTGTTCGTAATAAATACAAGATGACCCCCGTACTACCCAACACAAAAGACATTCCTGAAGAGCCTTCTTTAACAGACCTTCTACAAGGATCAACTTTAGTAGTACTTTGTTGTATCGTAAGCTTGGTCTCTGCAATCCAGTTCGGGATTAATCTGGAGTGGGCAGTGGGGATTCTTTTTTCTGCAACTCTTCTGCTGCTGGCAGTGGTTGACCTTCGAACCCACTTTATTCCAGACATGTTAGTTCTACCTGCGATACTTATTGGAACCATTTTCTCTCTAAGGATACTGGGAACAGACCCATATGACATGACGCTTGGCGCTATTGTCGCCAGTTGCAGCGCGCTACTGCTGCGAAAAATTTATGCCATGATGTCTGGCAAGATTCCTGTAGGATGGGGGAATGTTAAATTGCTTATCTGCTGTGGAGCTGTAAGCGGACTATATGGGTTGCCCAAGCTCTTTTTTGTCGCATTTTCAATGGCATGCCTTTGGATTATTGCGCGCGCTATTCTTAGAATAAATACAAATACAGACTACATACCAATAGGCCCTTGCTTAATCGCAGGCACCTTTTTTCAAATGTTTTTCTAATATTTTTCTATCTGGTTACAGACTAAATGCTTGCTCATTCTAAAATGAGACTGTTTCTCTCATGGCTATAAGCTTATGCCGCTCGTTAATCCACGCAGACATAACGCTCAAAACAGCAGGTGTAACTATCAAGATTATTAACAAAATTGACAATTACTTTAGCCAATTATATCATTCATCATAAACGATAAGATTACCTTTTTCGCTGAAGTGTCTTTTCCATGCTTCGGGACAAAACTCACAACCACAGAAAACTTTTATTTGAAGAAAAGTTATAACTATGAATTATGACATCCTCGAAGAAATCAAAAAATCACAATCCACTAAAGAACTATGGGGAATTCTAGCGCAAAACATGATGCGCTGGGGTGTGCCATATGTTGCCTCGTGGGTAGGGTCTGTCCCCGGTAATGCACAAATAGAAACAAATCGTCCAGAATGGTGGATGCAATACTACCTTGAGCAGCATCATCCAATTAATGACCCTGCTATCCAGCATTGCCTCTATCACAAAGGATTCTTTTTTTACTCTACAACAGATGACCAGCCTTCCCATATCCCCCCGGAAGGTGCTCGTATCTTGTCTGAAGCAAAAGACCTGCTCGGTTTTAATTCAGGCTTGGTATTTCCTGTCTTTTGTAATGAAAATCGACTGGGCGGTATGAGTATTTCGTTCGAGACTCCTTTGCAGGATCTCGAAAAAATGCCCATTAAAGATTTTAGCGAAATGCTCGTATGTTGCAATGTAGCGTTCGAACGGTTTGCTCAGATTCACAACAAAAAAATTACTCCGGAAGGTGGTCTTGTCTCACGAGAAATCGATTGTTTATCTTGGCTTGCTCGTGGTCTGCGCACAGCTGACATCAGCAAAAAACTAAACATCAGCGATGCCACAGTTAGCTTTCATCTGAACAAGGCTAAAAAAAAACTTGGGGCAACCACTAGAGAACAAGCAGTAGCTCGAGCAATTGTTCTGCAAATCATTACCCCAAACTAACGCTTCGTTACATACTAGCTCCCCCCACCTCTCCAGCACCTTTGGGCACATCAAAAATATTATCCAGATATTCAGTAGCCTGAGAGCGTGGGTCTGAATGATAAATGCTAATGATAAAATTAGGCATAGACTTTCAGGAAATATCGGAATCAAACCCGCTCTCCCGCCTACCTAGGGCTACCATTGAAAAAAAGTGCACACACGACATGCCACCTTTAGGAGGCGTGCATAGCCACCAAAAGGACGAAAATTTAGCGTGTATAAAAATTATTTTTTTGCAACATATCCTGAAAGATCCTTAACTGTATCGCATTGTGAATTCAAATAATTTGAAGACACTACCTAAATAAAAAAGATAGACTTTGACCTTCTAGACCGCTGATCGAGATTTAGATTTTTTCTGCGGCATGCCTGAAAACATAGGTATACAGACTTTCTATCTGAATACCTTTTTCTTTTTTCAACCATACTTCCATTTAATACAATATATTTGTGTTCAGTATTACCTCAGACTTGATCTCACCCCCGTAGTCCATGTTACAGTTTCAGTGACTTCAACTGTAACATCATGGCTCGTGTCTATTGAGACGGAGTAATGCGTGAGGTAAATATGTTAACAGCGGCCTTGCTCGCAATGGGTTTTCTGCTTTCCCCCAGAGCTTTTATGATCACAGGAAGCGGTATCGGCCTGGCTGGGAACTGGTATTTTGTAGTCGCCGCAGTTCTTCTAGCAACTCAAATAGTCACTATCTCCCCACGAACTTCAAACCGTGAAGGCACCTACACCAATGCACTAGAATCATTTGGCTATGGTGTCCGCTTTTTTTCACTAGTGTTCTTTTCATGCTCGATATTGGGGATTGCCGGCTATGCTTTCAACGAAGTATTCCTATACTGGTTTCCCAACTTCCTTTTCAGTTTCATCATACTAACATGCTCATTTCTCACCTGCCTGGCACCTTCCTGCTACGCTAGAAAGATACAACTCATCGTAATCATAACGATACTTGTCGGTATCATTTTTCTCTCTGTTGCCTCACTATGGGCTCCATCTCCAAAGGAAGCGAATTCACCTGACTTCTTTTTGCCGTATGGACTATCTCCTTTCTCCGAAGGACTCTTTTTCATGGCCCCCCTTCTGATTGGTTATGAACTCTATGCTTCATCTTCCACCAAGAACAAAGTTTCCGGTTCTTCATACGCTCTGGCTCTGGGCATGGCAGCACTGTTCCTGTCCATTTTTGCCTACGCCGCATTGAGCGTATCCGGTACGGAAAAATTGGCTGATTCGACTGTCCCTTATATGATCGGCGCCAGAAAGATACTGGGTCAAACCGGACGGTATATAATGGGAGGCATCATCATTTTGGGCAGTTATGTTGCTTTCAATACAATTCTCTTATTTCTCAAAACCCCATTCATCACGCTTATGGATTCCCACTTTTTAACTCGACTTCCTAGTCGCAATCTGGGCAAGCAAGTTGTTGCGACAACCATTCCAACTCTGACGGTTTCCATTCTGCTCCTCCGTGGTTATGCCGGCGAACCAATTACCGAGTCATATATCGCTGGAGGCTTCGCCCTTTGGTTTGTGTTCTATGGATTGTCCACAGCAGTTTCCGTAACAGACACGGATTCACTTCTTTCCAAGTTGTTAAAAATATGTGGTATTTTTTCATGCTCATACCTCGCGTATGCAGTATTACAGATGCCTGAAGCCCCTCTCAAAGGACTCATCACGGCAGGTGTCGTCTCAATTTTCATCACTGCAGTGGGCATAATAGGCAGGAAAAAGTTGTTGCCCTAAAAATATATGGTACAATGCAAAACAAATATTCATAGAGAGGTTACCATGAAACCAATTAGACTAGCCGCCTTGGTCATAATAATCTTGGCATTTGTAGCTACAGCATTTGCCGACGACGTTCGGTCTATAGACAAAGAAGCTCTGAAAGCAGATATGGGTTCCTACACCATTGTCGATGTCCGCACCGGCTCGGACTGGAAAGGAAGTGAATTCAAAATACTGGGAGCTGTTCGTCTCAAAGGAGATATTGTTGATTTCGCCAAAAGCAAAGGCTGGGCAAAAGATGCGAAAATTGTTCTTTACTGTGCCTGACCGAATGAAGCTACAAGCGTCCGGGAGGCGCAAAAATTGATCGATGCAGGCTACACAAATGTTTTCGCTCTGGATGGCGGCTGGAAGGATTGGTATAGAAACAAATATCCTGTCGAAGAAAAATAGGGCAAAGTCGAAGGTAAAATAAGTCCGTACATTTGATGACACTATCTAATCAACATAACTCAAGCACTAAATATTTTCTGTACAGACAGACTTTACTTTCCCTAAGTCAAAGCAGCATATGGACTACATAGAATTTGTTGGAACCATTTTCTCATGCCTATCTAGGTGGCAGATGTTGGTTCGTAGAAAACTTTTTTAACCGTCTGTTTCAAAAGAAACAGACGGTTAATATTTAGCTAGCTGAATGCTGATGGATACTACACTTGCTATATGATTGGTGAGCTGCTAGCTGACTTGCGGCTTTTCGTCATTCTTATTGCCCTCACTTACCCATCAGCAATGAAATGCGGATAATTATATAAACATTGCGGTGTGGTAAGAAGAAAGATGAAGAGAAAGGCAAAGCAAATTCAGCTCAAAATGGAAATTTTAAAACTCACATCCGTGATGGGATAAAACAAAAAAAGCTCTTACACTTTCGTGTAAGAGCTTAAATTGCTTGGCGTCCCCAAGGGAATTTGACTCCCTGTCGCCTGCGTGAAAGGCCGGTTCATACCTAGCAGAAACTGCTTATTCCCCAATTTACAAGGCTCCTACAGAAACACAGATACCATTAGCGACATTAAAAACATAAGGTGCTTACACCTCACTTGCGGCAGTAGGTAAGATTTAACCTAACTTAATTTTGCAGATTAATCCTGTTTTGCATCTACATTCCTCATGTATACTCAAAAAACAACTGTGGTTAAAGTAGCGCTAGCCTTGCCGTTGAAATAGCACTATTCCGGCATAACTTATTGCAACAAAGCGTCAACCTGACTGTCTAATTCTTCGAATGCTTTGTTCGCTTTAAAGTCATCATACAAATTTTTCTTAATCGCTTCAGTTTTTACGTCTTTCTTAACTTCTTTTTTGTAAGACGCTGCCGGATAGAATGCTAGTGAATGAACTGTTCCATCCGGACAGAACTGGCGTTTTGTAACACGTGCACCACGAAGAACTTGAGAAGAAACAGATTTACTTACACTTTGTACATATTCAAGCACAGAAGCATCATCGCCAAACCCGCTCTGTTGCATAAAATCCTTCAGCATAGAATCTGTTTTACTTTCTACCTGACGACCAATCTCACGCATGGCTCGAGAATCAGCTGTTTCACGACTAAGTGCAGCAAGTTTAAGTTGAGCCTGACCACTGGCATAAAAACCATCAGAAGCACTTGGCGGATTAGTTTCCCATTCTGGAATACACATATCTGCAGGTGCAGCAGCAACTGGTGCCGGAGGAGCAGTTTCTACCTTATACTGTTTTGCACAACCGACAGAGAATACCATTACCATAGCCATCATCAATAACAGAAACTTTTTCATACATGTACTCCATTAACTATTACTATACAGTCTCGACCGTTCCACAACTTTTTTTACATACTGTTTCGTTTCATTATGTGGCAAATTATTCAGCAAGGCGGTATACACCTCTTTTGCAGTCATAGTGTTTACCTTTTGCACTGTTTTCGAAAGATTAGTGGTCCCCGTAAGGGTACGTGCAACATTCCCCGGCCCAGTATTATAAGCCGCTACTGACACAAGGTACGAAGTCATTATGTCTTTGACACCCTTAAAATACACATTCTTTAGCTTGCCTAGATACGCCACACCTAATTGAATGTTGTTCTTTGAATTATATAAATAGGCGGCAGTTGGTGTTACAGACTTTTTGAACACATATTGATAAGCATCACGCCCACCAGACTTTGGCACCAACTGCATAAGCCCAAAGGCAGGTACATGCGATCTTGCAAATGGGTTAAAATACGATTCAGTATGAATTACTGCGAACACAAATTTGGGATCAATGCCATATACAGCAGCATTTTTTAGCACATCTCTTTTGTACTTAGCAGCAGACTTTCTCAAGTAATCTGAAGGCAGCGGAATGCGTACTTTGACAATTTTCTTACCGTTTTCTGTTGACGGCTTAAGAATGATGGCTTTCTTTTGTATATTAGGTTTGTTAGCCCCTGTTGACTCAATAGAGAACCCCGCCTGCTTATTGCATTTCGAATCAATCTTATGCAGATGCTTCTTAATAGCCGGAAGCGCAGCTTTTACAGGAGACTGAGTAGTTACAGGAACCAGAGATTCAATTTCAACAAAGCCTTTCTCAAAATTTACTGTGCTTCGTGTTGAGAGATTCTTGCTATAGTCCACCCATAACTTTGGAGTTGAGCCTTTAAAGCCCCCCCACTCTTTAACAATCTCTTTTTCAAAAGCAAAATAGCTGTTGGTTTCTTTATCCAAATACTGCGCAAAACCATCTAACTCTTCCTTTTGAAAATCATCAAATGATGAAGCAGCCAAACAGGGTGAAACGCATAATACTAACAAAACAATTTGGTATAGAATTTTTCGCATTCACTCCCCCTAGTTACCGGAAACAATTTGGCCTTCTAACTTCACTCCCTCCCAATATACCTCGCGAGGGGATGCACCTTTATACATTACGACAACTCGCTCCCGAACAGAGAGATCCTCATTCGTTTTAAAACGCACTTTTCTACCTTCATCTGTCTTCAGCCACACAATATTATTACGTAAACGATACACAAGAGCATGTACCTCCCGCAGCATAACCTTGTCGTACTTCAGGGGAGCATCTTTAACCCACTCTGAACTTTTATCCTTTGGAATACTTACTCGAGCCCATAGCTGATGCCGATCTTCATCAAACCACAAGGCGGGAGGATTTGTGCGTAGCTGTAGCTTTGTCTTAAACTGCCCCTTACTATAGACGCTCTGTGATGATTGGCCATTGCTCTCTGACATACTGTCACCAGTCTGCGAAGACACAACAGATTCAAACTGACGAGCCAAGGCAACCTTTGCCCTTTTCTCCACATCACTAATTTCAGATTGTGTTGGCGTAGAGCCTTTAATGGAAATGAATGCCACGCCTGCATACTCTGCAAACTGGCTCACGTTACCCGAAAAGTACTCGGCTACCCATATTGGCTTTATGGCCAAACTCACACTCGGAAAACAAAGCAGAAATAAAAAGCACATATAGATAAAACGAGGCATAACTTATCCCCTTCTTACATATAGCTAAAGACGAGCTGCCCATTCTTAGTGCCACAGGCACCAAGGCGGCGTAGCCTAAATTCTCTGGCTTTTTTCATAACATCTACCTGCAATGAATCAGGATTTCCCAAATAAATAAGTTCAAACTCAATACTATGCTTCACAATAGGTCGAGACGTGACACTCTTAGTTAAGGGAAGTGCTTCAAGGCATCGCTGAAACTCATTAATTTGATCCATATTTCGAAAACCAGTCAACTGAACAAGAACCTTTGCACCGTTGTTAAACTGCTGATTAAGCGTACGATTAATCGCTGAAACAAATTCTTCTTCAATAGTTTCTAACGCATACCTATATGAATTGCGTTCCAGCAGCTCCATATTGGCAGAAATTTCCACACTATCCTCGGGATCATTACTTATCTTGAACAAAACATCACGCACATTTTTACTATCGCTCACAGAGATGTTAATTTCTGTACGCATCCCTTTCATAGTTGAATTTGCTGGGATATCGTACTGTTCTTTGTTCACATGAGCAGCAACGATGTATCGCGCAGAGCTTTTTTGTGATGTTACTGGATAATCAGCTTTTGAAAGAGCAGATTGCAACATACGAGTTAATCGCCCATCTTTTGTTGCAATGTAAAAAGAAGGTCGCCCAAGACTCTCTTTCACAGCATCAAGAGAGTGCTCATTTTCTTTTTCTGAAATTCGTGCTGCTATCTCGATGACATACTGTTTTCCTTTAACATACTCCTTAAGAATGGAGTATTTCTCGACCTGTCCATGAGAAATTGCAGCAACACCACTATGTAATTTTCCATTATTCTCAACGGTAGAGCGTGAAGCTGTTTGTACACCGGCATACTGCTCAACGGCATTGCGTAACGCCTGTGCAAGCGCTAATTTTCGCGCCTTAACAACACCAGGTTTCAATGAGGCTACACCACGAGCCTTTACTTCGTTAGAAGTATCAAGCTGCATAAGCGAATCACGCACAAATTGATTTTTCTCCGTAATAGCGAGGGCTACCCATGATTCACGTCCGGAATCACCACTTGCTACAACCTTGGTACTCTTTAAAAACGCTTGAACATTAGATGACACTTTTGAGAAAAAAGACTCTTTTGCTATGCCATCCTGATACGACATTTGAGCCGATTCAGAACCAGATACAGTTTCACCACCTAAAAAGGCTCCAAGCTGCTTTAAAGCATCAAGGCGAGCAATTTCTAATGCCTTGTTTGGACTTCTATGGCTGCCATGCCCAATACTAATGATCCCCAACCCAGTTTTTTTACTTTTAAAAACTTCTACCCCTGCACCTCTATCCAGCATTTCATGGGCCTTTGCTTCGAACATATTCTGAGCAAACGCAGGTACAGACATGATAACAACCAACAACAGTCCAGCAATAAAACGTAGCATACACATCCTCAAAAACTTGTGCAGGTAAAGCTCATCTACCTGCACAAGTTCCTTTATTCTAGTTACCAGTCAAAGCTGTCTGAACCAGCACCGCCCTGTACAGCAGATTTGTTTCTATAAACATTCTTCTGCCCTTTTGCAGGAGCCACTGCACTAGAAGAAGTTGAAGTTTTTGCAGAACGAGCAGACATCTTTTTTGCCTGTTTAACACTTTCTACATATCCAGCTTTGGTTGTTTTCTTACGTTTCTGGTCAACAACATCCATGATCCGGCTAAGGTAGTTTGATTTTTCCATTTTCATTGCCTGCCGTGCAGACTCACTAGTCAAATCAAAAATGGCCACATACATTTTCTGGCCAGAAATAGGATGAATCAACTCTTTACCGTACACTTTGCCTAATCCGCTAATCTGTCGATTTTCAAAAGACTGCTTAAGAGTTGAAGCATAGCTTTGAAGTGCAATGGATTCATCTTTGCCATTCATGTTGTATGTCTTTTGTGCAAGATCGGCACGTTCGTATGCTGCTACATTCGCAAACAATGCTGTTGCGACTTCTTTACGCGCCATCATTTCTGCAATACCGCGGCCAGCCTTTCGGCTTGTTGATGATGTCCCAAGAGCAGCTGCACCAATGCCAATAAAGTGTGTTTCACCCTTATTGTCCTGGAATTTGCGTCCACCAATAGAAGAGCTCCAATCCTGACTTGTAAGCCATTCCGCAAGAGATTTTGCTTTAGGTGTTTTTTTTGTATTCAACACCTTTCAAAAAAGCACGGACAGCTTTCTCGTTAGACTTACTCCAAGCAATCACAGTAACCATTTCAAAGCGTTCTTCAGACTCTACCCAGCCTTCAAACTGAGCCACAGTCATAGCACCTAGTAATGGCATGGCAGAACACAGTTGAGCTGAACTTGTAAGAGTTTCCTTTTCGGTTCCTTCGTAGCTTTTCATGGTATTTTGCAAATCTTCAAGTTCCTGATTTGCTTCGGTGTATCTTTTTTTAATTTTAGCTAATTTTTCATGCTTCTGAGCATCAATTTTGCCAGCATCAAAGTCACTATCGAGCTTTTTGATAGCAGCCTCTATCAACGCATTAACTCTGTCGCCAGTAGTTACACCTGCATTTGCTTCAACCTCTGCCTGCTCCTGCTGTGTAAGTAGTTTCATTACTTTTGATTTCTGAGCATGAATTTTTTTATTCAGCTTATCGAGCTTTTGATTAAACTGCTCATACAAGTCAGTGCCCGGTGTAGACACCTTGTCTTCAATACTCATATTTGTACGAATATATTTAATAACACTCGCGCGCGCAGAAAGAGTTGCTTCCATGGCTTTCAATGAACGCTTAATTAAAAAACTGTCATCGTATGAAGGATCTTCGCAATCGACACTTGCTTCACCAATGGCAATGAACACTTTTTTATCGCTGTTCCACCCTTCGGTTACGCCGCGCTTTGTCAAAAATTCCTGTACCTTGTCTAATGCATTAACTTCCTGAGCCTGAGAAACATCTTTAGGCGCTTGCAGCAAATCCTGAACAGTTGCATCTGCGACTGCATCTTCCATTGCCACCTGCGCGTTTTCGGCTACAGCTTGTACGTCTTGAACCGGATTGTTTTCTTCATACTCAACAGCAAAAGAACTTACTGTCATGCACAACGTACACATAGTGGCAACTACTACGATTTTATAATAATGACTGATAACCATCACACTCTCCCAGAACGTTATAAAAAGAAGTTTATACATCAGTTATACGCTGTGTAATTTTTTTAATTACAGCGCGATTTTTAGGCGTAGCCATTGCACGTGCTGTAATGCAAAGCCATTTGGCATGATCAGTAAATCCAAGATGCCAAACGCTCTCTGCATAACTAGCCATTGCTTCTCCATTGGTAGGTTGAAGCATTAGCAACTGCCGATATACAGCTGCACTGTCTCGCCAGTTCTTTTTTGCTTTAAAAACTGCACCTAAATAATCCCAGCACGATGCATTGGCAGGGCTTTGACTAATTGCTTTCATTAACTTTGTCTGAATAGCCCCAACAGGCTCACGCTTCGCAAACATTTTTCGAGCAGATTGAAAACTAATCGTATCTATTGCTGTAACAGAAGGGTCCATAAAAAAGCACCCACCACTATCCAAGACCATTGACACAATATGTTCTGGTGCAAGTTGCAAGGATGAGGGATGGTTTAGTAAAAAAGATGTGAGAGAATTAGAGCTATAGGCGGTAATGGTTTCGAGCGACCAATCCTTTGGAAATGCAGCATGGGCAAGCATTGCAATGCTGAAAGGTTCAATATCGCCTTTAGGAAAGGAGTCATGCAATGTATGCATTATTGCATTATTTGCAGGAGAAACCGCCAGAAGGGCATAGTCAGCATCCACAATAGATTTCTTGGAAATCACCACATCCAACCGGCGCTGTGCGAGTGAGTTCGTACGAAGTGAGTAGTTTGCCAACGGATAAGAGTCAGACAAGTCCGCAACAATAAAGCGTGCTGCTAAAAACTCTTCCCCAAGTTCTGCAAACAATTTGGAAAGCCTACTATTAGCACCTTCAGCAACAAGCGAGCGAATATACGCTTCCATTAGCGCAGCATAGTCTACCGTAGCCTCTTGGTATGCTTCCAACTGCTTGTTCAATGCGGCACGTTTTCCTGCAATCACAAGCCGGTATGTTTTTTTCACCGGCTTATCCACGAGTACTGCGACAGAAAGCCCATCTAAACCAAAAAAGGATGTTCCCTGCGCCATAAAGTCTGATAGATCTTGTCTCAACACTGACGAGGTAATTCCCGTTGCAGCAGAAAATTGAGGAGAATTAGCATTTCCCCATTTTACAAGTTCCTTTACGAGGCATTGGCGAGACTGCTTTTTCAAAACCTTACGACTTTCATCGTGTAAACGCGGCAACTCAACAATGACAAAAAAATCATCCTTGTATTCATACACTCCAGATGGAGACTGCATATACTTTGCTTCATATATTGCAGACCGCTTCATCGAATCATCAACAGAAGCATGTACGGGCGCTACATGCATCCCGATCCCAATGATCAGCAGCAGCCCCCCCAATGAACATAATTTCATTATGCACCCTATAAAAAAAGGGGAGAGAACACTCTCCCCTTTTTTTTAATCTTTGTAGTTAGTTTCCCATTCTGGCGGGGTTGGCATGCCGTTGGAGACAGCAAAAACTTCATTGCGAGCCATGAAAGTTGGATCTGACTTAGCTTCTTCAACCAGTTCTTTAAGTTCTGGATCAGTGCTCCATTTTATGATTTTACCAGAAGATTTATGCGCACCTGGATGAACTTCACCAACAGCTAATGGCACATCAATCCCCATATCTTCTGTGTACATAATTATAGTCTGCTGCCCCATGAAGCCTTCTTCTTTACCCTTATCAAGGGCAAAGCGAGAGCCACGGATACCAACAACCTGCGCACCAATTGGAAGCTTATTACCAAGACGGTTAGCGAGGACTTTGAGAGCATTGATGGAAGCCTGATTTATTGCGTCCGTTGCACCACGAGTTGGATCAAAACCACCAAGAATTTTTCCGGATGGAAGACGAACAAAAGTGCGCCTTGAGCGACCTTCCACATAGTCCGCTTCAACAATTTCATCAGTTTCAACATCAAGTAATTGATAATCGACACGCACAATATAAATAAGTTCATTGTTGTCTACTCGTTCATATTCTTCTTTCACGGCAGAAACACCACCAAAAAGAGTATAATCTGCATTCAGGCCACGTCCAAAACGCATACGAGTTTTGCTGTCAGTCGTTCCCATATCCTGAAAACGTTTTTCAGCCATTTTTGCTTTCTGCCCACCATGGCGAGAAACAATAGTAAAACGTTTCAGTTTACTAATTTCAGTTTCTAAAGAGGTAGAAACTGTTTCAACTGGAAATTCACCATAGTTATCTGAATCTTTATTAGGGAAGAAATAGACACCTACGACAAGGCGTTTGTAATTGTTTTGAGAATAGTTCTCGGGTAGCTCAATTTCTTTATCCGTTTTTATGTAGTCTGCTTTACTTGTTGTATGAAGAGTCGGATTAATCTGAATCCCGCTCTTCCCACCTACACAACCAGTCATCAATATTGCCACAGCAGTAATGCAAAGTAATACCTTAAAAATATTGTTCATCTTAGCGTCCCTGATAAGTTCGTGCTCGATCTAAAGCAGCTCTATAATCGTTCATCCATGACAAGGCTTTAACGGAATACGTAGCTTGCTCTGAAGCGTGTGAAAAACCGTTGTACATCTTTTTGTATTCCAAAAAGTTAAAGGCCAGTTTGCCTACATCTACTTTGGATAATCCTACAACAAGCAGATTTGCATCTTTAAGCAGGTGATTAGCCGTCTTAAGGCTGTCTATTTCATTATCAAGATACTTATTGTATTCCTTTTTATCTTCAGGAGACAATGTATCAAGTGCTTCTTTAAAAGCTTCTTCTCCATACTCTTTACGAACTCGTTCCAACTTCAAAGCTACATAGCAATGCTCTGTACGTTCAACAGTCTTATCCAGCATACCTGTAGATAACCCGTACATATCATCAATGCTTTGGAAAATTTTAGTTGTTCCTTCGTCGCTAATTTTTTCAAACCCATTCTCGGGTCTATTTTCCTGAAACTCTTCCCATGCCATTTGTTTAGAGCCAGCGCCGTCTTCTACTTTGGTTGCTTTTCCGCCGACACACCCAGCAGAAACAATCATAAGAACACAGCAAAAAAATACTTTTTTAAACATAGTCCCCCTCTTTTGCTAAAGACAAAAAACAGAAAGACCGTATTTTTTTTTTCGTCAAAATAGTCAACGATGCTTATCAAAGATTCGCTAACAGTACTTTTCTATCAAAATAACAGATTGAACTGTAAACTTTCCCCTCCTTATCGCAGCGTCACGACTTAGGTCACGTTCGCGGTAAGTACTCACTCTTCCTTTTATAGTAAAA
>NZ_WYDS01000025.1 GCF_009914765.1 Halodesulfovibrio sp. MK-HDV
AATGACCCACAAGCACATCGACTTCGCCTACTTCGGCCCAAAAAAGTTACACAGAAGCTGCTGAAAAAGCAGGTGCTCAGGCACTCGTTATGGAACTGAACAAACAAGGTCAGCCAGGCTACACCGGCATCATCATTGTTCGCAAAGATTCTGACATGAAAAAACTCGCCGACATCAAAGGCCACGTTTTCGCCTTCACAGATCCTAACTCCACCTCCGGCTACCTTGTTCCAAACGTACTATTTGCCCGCGACATGAACGTTAAGCCTAAAAACTTCTTCAAACAGGTCAAATTTTCCGGCTCTCACGGGGCTTCTATCCTCTCAGTAAAAAACAAAGGTGTTGAAGTAGCAGCCACAAACAATATCGATCTCGATCGCATGATTGAAAAAGGTCAGGTCTCCATGAATGACTTCCGCATTCTGTGGCGCTCAGAGCTTATCCCGGGTGCTCCAATGGCTGCTCGCAGCGACCTTCCTGAAAGCCTTAAAGCTGCCTTTGCAGGCGCAATGCTCATGTTCAACGCCGACAAAGCCGGTATCGAAAAATTACAGAACGGTGGCTACCAGTTCACCAACGACACTAGCTACGACATCGTGCGCTACTTAAAACGCCTGAAAAAAGAGCTCGCAGCCAAGTAGTCGACTGGCTAACTGGCTAACTAGCCAAGGCAACTGACAAAACCCTTTTTACTAGATTGAGACAAATCTGTGCATTGCAGGACGCAGGTAGAGCCAAGGCAAAACCAAACTTCCCCCTTGTATGAATGCTTGGCTCCCACAAGTCTCAACCGCCATGTGCAGGTTTGTTTCAATCTACGTTTTCAGTTCATGAAAGGAAGACAATGACAGATGTAACGTTAAATCAACTCACTCCTCGAAAATCCCTCGGACAGAAGGCACTTCTAGGAACCCTGAGTGTACTTTTTGTGGCAGTACTCTCCATCACCTATATCTGGTGTGGAATTGATCCCATAAAATTGTATGAAAAGCGTCAGAATGCTGCGGAATATCTTTTCGGACACGATGTAACAGCAAGCGACAAAGACGCTGCCATGGCACAGGCAAAGCGTCTTCCAGCCATTATCGTCCGCCAAGAAGCCATGACAGAGGTACGCAACAGGATGAAAGCATCCGGTAGTACGGATTTTACCGAGATGGCGCGCCAAGGAGATGAACTGGCTAAGCAGCGCATAGCGACTCTTGATCCAGTGACGCAGCAGGCCATTGTTGAAGAAGAATATGCACGAGTGCTTGATGAAAAACGCGGTGGGTTTTTCCCGCCGGAAATGCGCACAGGCCCCCTTCTTGAATACACAAAAGCACTTGTAGAAACACTTGCCATTGCTATTTGGGGAACACTGATCGCCTTTGTGGTATCCATTCCGGCATCCATGTTTGCAGCGCGAAATACACTAAAAATCATTATTCCGGGCAGCTCTCCGGTTCGAAAGAAACTGCGCCATACTATTCAGTTTTCCATGCGCCGCTTACTGGATTTTTGCCGAGGCTTTAACGAGTTCGTCATGGCGCTGATCTTCGTCGCCGTTATCGGTCTTGGCCCTTATGCAGGGGTGCTTGCACTGGCTATCCACTCTTTCGGCATCCTCAGCAAAGTGTTCAGTGAAGGCATTGAAGCCATTGAACCGGGACAGGTTGAAGCTGTTGAAGCCAGCGGTTCAAGTTCCATCCAGACCATTGCATTTTCAGTACTGCCGCAAATTATGCCCCTCATCGCCAGTTACAGCCTGCTCCGTTTTGAAACAAACGTCCGCAGTGCTACTATCCTCGGTTTTGTAGGCGCAGGCGGCCTTGGATTCCTTATCTTCGATAAACTCAACGGCTACCTGTATCGCGAAGTCTGCACCATGATGATTATGGTCATTCTTATGGTTACAGTAATCGACTATCTTTGCGGTAAAATTCGCAGGAAATTTGTCTAGCATGACACGCAACACACCAACAGAGCGCCTGATGCTAGTCAGAATCGATAACAAATTGAATCCGGTCGGCAGCCCATACGCAGACACTGTATTCAACGGGAGTCCCCTCGCTATCAATGTTAACGGACTCCACCACCATGACAGGACTATGACGACTCAATGTAAGAATACGCGCCTCTTCCGCATCTGCCACCTTCGCCATTATTCGGGTAGATTTTCGAACATAATCGGAAACACCGAGGGCATGGAAGGTTGCGGTAACAGACCGAGTCTCCGCGTAGATATCGGCAAAGGCGGGAAACCTCTCCTGCGGAAAATATTGTGTCGTGCAGCACAGCGGGTATGCATCCGCTCTGCCCACAGAACGCAACCGAACGAGGGATGCAGTGGGACGAAGACACAACGCTTTAGCGCAAACAGAATCCGCAGAAACCACATCATGCTTCAGCAATTCTTCGCTAGGAACCTTACTCTGCCGCAACAGGTTTTCACGAAACCGGACACGGCGGGCAAGGAAATATTCAAGCTTGTCCCTACGCGCAAATGCACCGCGCCCCTGTTCAACAACAATCAGCTCTTTACGTACCAATTCAGCCAGCGCCTGACGCACCGTATGGCGGTTCACATTAAACCTCTCCGCAAGCTGCTTCTCCGTAGGCAGCTTTTCTCCGGCAGGATACGCGCCTTCAAACAGTTCCTTCTCAAGCGCAGACTGAATCTGATGCCAAAGAGTCACCCCTTGTGCGCGAATAAGCTTTTGCCGCCCAGTTTCGTTTCCCTGATGTTTCATAATGCATTCTCCTTTATGCAAATTACTTGCGTAAGAGCGTAACTGTACACGCGATTCAAGGAGAACGTATGGCGATTTTGTTACAACAACTTGTTGAGTTATCTAGACAACTTTCACCCATTTGGAACAACTATGAACCAGATACCAATTGAAAATAGACAACATTGGATGAGCGTCCTTGCTCGTACGCCACTTGCAGATATCCAGGCTGCGTGGGGAACAGTATCAGATAAACCGGAATACACGTTCCTGCGTCAACCGGAGACGGGCTTAGTCATGATTCACGCTCGTACAAATGGCAGCGGCAGCCCCTTCAGCATGGGAGAAATGACACTCACCCGCTGTGCTGTGACAATAAACAACACTGTCGGGCACGCATACATTGCAGGGCGCGACAAGCACCATGCAGAACTGGCAGCAGTCTTTGACGGCCTGCTTCAAGACCCTACGCACAATGCGCTACTGACAGAAACCGTCATCGCACCAC
Source organism: Halodesulfovibrio sp. MK-HDV (assembly GCF_009914765.1). Lineage (NCBI taxonomy): Bacteria > Pseudomonadati > Thermodesulfobacteriota > Desulfovibrionia > Desulfovibrionales > Desulfovibrionaceae > Halodesulfovibrio > Halodesulfovibrio sp. MK-HDV. The sequence continues at coordinate 3,220 of NZ_WYDS01000025.1, forward strand.
TTGAACAAAAGCTCACGGAGCAGCAGCAAATCAAAGCAAAGCAAGTTGCCTCCACCCGTGTAGACTTTTTCACCATGGTTCGCGGGGAGGACTAGCATGAACAGCCAACAGATTCTTTCCGGTTTCATTAATCCGGTACACAACAGCCAGCAATGGTATCGAGTCATTCTAGACGCCATGTCCCGACCGGGTAAGGTGTGTATCCCTGTATCCACGGAAGCATTCCCGCAGGCTCCAGAGTCTTGCAACAAAACTACAGCAGCCATTGCGCTCACTCTGTTCGATAATGACACCGCAATCTGGCTTCAATCTGAAGAAAAAAGTCTCCCGTGCTGGCTGAAGTTCCATTGCGGATGCGCACTTACAGACAAAGCAGAAGCTGCAACCTTTGCCCTGATTATTGACGGGAACAACCTACCGGATCTTACACTCTTTGCCATTGGCACTTCTGAATTCCCTGACAGGTCAACCACGCTAGTCATTCAGGTTGAATCCCTTGCAGAAGGTGACACCGTAGAACTTTCAGGGGCGGGAATAGCCACGACTACAACGTTGCGAATTTCAGGGCTTCATGAATCATTCTGGAAAACGCAGGCTGAAAACACGGCTCTATTTCCACAAGGTTTTGATACCATACTGGCAGCCCCCGACGGGGTCGCCTGCATTCCACGTACAACAACCATCCGGAGGCAGAAACCATGTATGTAGCTGTCAAAGGCGGCGAGAAAGCCATCGCCAACGCCCATCAATACCTTGCTGCGGAACGACGTGGTGACACAGCGCTTCCGGAGCTTACCGTTTCACAAATTAAAGAGCAGATGCGTCTGGCTGTCGACAGAGTCATGACAGAAGGCTCTCTGTATGATCTTGATCTGGCAGCCCTTGCGCTCAAGCAATCGCGTGGTGACAGCATCGAAGCAATATTTTTGCTCCGTGCTTACCGCACCACCCTGCCGCGCTTCTATACATCCACCCCGCTCAACACATCTGCAATGCAGATTACACGCCGCATTTCAGCAGCGTTCAAAGATATGCCGGGCGGGCAAATGCTCGGGCCTACATTCGACTACACGCATCGCCTTCTGGACTTCAGCCTTGCTGATGATGCAACGCACAATGAATTTCCACCACCAACTAGCATCGAAGAAGTTTCAACAAACCCGAATGAAGAGACACCACGCATTCTAGACTTCCTCCAAAGTGACGGACTCGTGGAAGGTGTCGGCGATACTGAATCGAGCCAAGTTGGAGACATAACCCGCGAACCATTGGAACTGCCTGCTGGTCGAGATATCAGATTACAAAAGCTCACACGAGCAGATGAAGGCTTTGTGCTGGCAATGGGCTACTCGACCCAACGTGGCTTTAAAAACTCCGGTGGTCATCCCTTTGCGGGAGAAATTCGCTCAGGGAGCGTAGCAGTTGAAATTATTCCTGAAGAGTTGGGCTTTCCCATCACAATCGGGGACATCACTGTTACCGAAAGCGAGATTGTTTCCATTTACGACGGGTCGGAAGAAACGCCGCCGCAGTTCTCACGCGGCTACGGTATCACCTTCGGCAGTGGAGAGCGAAAAGCTATTTCCATGGCACTTGTTGATCGGGCGCTGCGTTGTAACGAATTGAAGGAAGACATCATTGCCCCTGCGCAGGACGAAGAGTTTGTTCTTATGCACAGTGACAACATCGAAGCAACTGGTTTTGTAGAGCACTTAAAGCTGCCGCACCATGTTGATTTTCAGAGTGAGTTGGACATCCTGCGCCGCTTACGAAGCAACTGGACAGCTAACAAAGCCAAACGCGAAGCCACAGAAATGGCGGCATCACAAACGCAATCTCAGGTGTCACAACAGACATCATCAAAAGCGTCAGCAGAAGATTCAGCAAAGCCATCCCAGCATGAGCCACCTCAGGTTCCAGCGCAGACTGTCCCGCACTCAGATCAATATAAAAACCCCGCTGTAAAAGGGGCTGCATAATGACACACACAACAAATCACGCTTCAAAATCTGCATCTGATCTAACATTGACAAAGCAAATGTTGATAAAACAAGAATTAAAAAAATGAAACGCCGCCCCTTCAAGAAGTGACGGAAAATTCTCAGCCCAAACAGCCACCGCTTGAACAAGGCTACAACTTTGCGTTCCTCGACGAACAGACAAAACGAATGGTACGCCGCGCCACTTTGAAAGCCGTAGCAATCCCCGGATATCAGGTTCCGTTTGCTAGCAGAGAAATGCCGATGCCGTATGGATGGGGAACCGGAGGCATTCAACTTACTGCATCCATAATCGGAAAGCAGGACACGCTAAAAGTTACCGATCAGGGTGCGGACGATACAACAAATGCTGTTTCTATCCGCAGCTTTTTTCAGCGAACAACCGGTGTTGTAACTACTGAAGAAACGGCTGACGCTACCCTCATTCAAACCCGACATCGCATTCCTGAACAACAGCTGACAGAAGATCAAATTCTCATCTACCAAGTGCCTATTCCAGAACCGCTACGTTGGATGGAGCCACGCGAAATGGAAACACGGAAAATGCATGCTCACGAAGAATACGGCGTCATGCACGTTAAGTTGTACGAGGATATTGCACACCACGGACACATTGCCACAAGCTTTGATTATCCCGTGCAGGTTGCTGATCGCTATATTATGAGTCCATCTCCTATCCCGAAATTCGACAACCCGAAAATGCACAACAGTCCAGCGCTGCAAGTTTTCGGTGCAGGACGCGAGCAGAGAATCTACGCAATACCGCCCTACACAAAGGTGCACAGTCTCGATTTTGAAGATCACCCGTTCACTGTACAATCGTGGGACGAAGTATGCGGACTCTGCGGCGCAGAAGACAGTTACCTTGATGAAATCATCCTCGATAATGCAGGGAACCGAATGTTTGTTTGCTCCGACAGTGACTATTGCCAGAAGCGACTCGCAGCAGGCCATGTTGGGGCAATGTCAGCGCCAACACCTTCCCCCGCCGCAACGACCACCGACACAAACAAGGAGTTGAAGAATGCATAACCTTCGTTCCATCTCCACTACCGACGCAAACATTCAAGCCGCTGCAGTTTCGAACACGCTTCTTGAAACAGAAGAACAGCCGCTCCTTTCCGTTGAAGGACTCAGCAAATATTACGGCGACAGAGCGGGCTGCCTGAATGTTTCTTTTGACCTCTATCCCGGTGAAATTATCGGCATCGTAGGTGAATCCGGTTCAGGAAAATCCACACTGCTTAACTGCATTTCAGGAAGGCTCAGCCCCACGTACGGTGCTGTGAATTACCTGCAAAAAAGTGGCGACCTGTGCGATATTCATTCTGCACCCGAACATCTCAGGCGTATGCTTATGCGTACAGAATGGGGCTACGTACATCAGCATCCACGCGACGGCCTCCGCAACAATGTCAGCGCAGGCGCTAACATCGGGGAACGCCTCATGGGTGTGGGAATGCGCCATTACGGCAACATTCGTTCAAAGGCTTCAACATGGCTTGATCGAGTTGAAATTTCTCAAGACAGAATGGACGACCTGCCGAGAACATTTTCCGGCGGCATGCAGCAACGATTGCAGATTGCCCGCAACCTTGTTTCCAACCCGCGCCTTATCTTTATGGATGAACCGACAGGCGGGCTGGATGTTTCTGTGCAGGCACGACTTCTCGATCTTCTACGAGAGCTTGTGGCAGATATGGGACTTGCGGTTGTTATCGTGACGCATGACCTCGCCGTGGCGCGAATACTGGCTCATCGGCTCATGGTTATGCGCGGCGGACACGTGGTGGAATCCGGCTTAACTGATCAGGTCCTTGATGATCCGCATCACGACTACACGCAACTTCTGGTGTCCTCAATCTTACAAGTCTAGCTGCTTGCCCGACTAGATCTGGCTACATCTGGCTACACCTGACTAAAGTTGATTATGTCTGGTGAATATAGAATCTGTTGAACGGCACGCTATCTTGGACATGAAACGCCATACCACTAAGGCCGTATCATCACCGTTAACCTTTCGACATAAAAATACAGGAAAATGACGTATGACTGTCATGATCGATGTACAAAACGCGTGTAAAAATTTCGTATTACATAACCAAAATGGAACCACTATTTCTGTTTTCGAAAATCTGTCTCTACAAGTTCACGCAGGAGAATGCGTTGCACTTTACGGGCAATCCGGTGCGGGTAAATCCACACTGCTTCGCTCGTTATACGCAAACTACAAACCAATTTCCGGTGCAATAAACATTCGCCATCGTGAACAAATGATCGACATAGTCTCTGCGCCTCCACGAAAAGTGCTGGAAATGCGAAAGCACTCTATCGGATATGTAAGCCAGTTTTTACGGGTTATCCCCCGCGTTTCTGCTGTAAATATTGTAGCAGGCGCACGAAAAGAACTTACGGGGAACATGGACGATGCTTTGGAAAAAGCAGGCACTTTGCTCAAACGGCTGAATATTCCTGAACGCTTGTGGAATGTTGCACCAGCAACCTTTTCCGGCGGGGAACAGCAACGAGTGAACATAGCACGAGGCTTTGCGGTAGAGTATCCGATCCTTTTACTAGATGAACCGACAGCATCGCTGGATGCTGCAAACAGGCAGATTGTAGTGGACTTGATTAAAGAAGCCAAAGCGAACGGTACAGCCGTTGTGGGTATTTTCCATGACGACGAAGTGCGCGAAGCTGTGGCAGACCGTGTGATTGACATGCAATCTATGGAGCACGCTGCATGACACAAGAAGTAATTTTCACCAACGCCCAAGTGGTTACTCCGCAGGAAACCATCTTCGGCACCGTGGTTGTCCGAGACGAAGTTATCGTTGCCATCGACGAAGGTAAATCCAACGTCGGCAGCACCTGTGAATGCGAAAGCAGTCTCGTACGCGATGTACAGGGGGATTATCTTATCCCCGGATTAATTGAGATGCATACAGACCATCTGGAAACCCAGTTTCAACCCCGCCCGGGGGTACTGTGGCCTTCCTCTCTTGCGGCACTTGTAGCCCACGACACGCAAGTTGTGGGTTCCGGCATTACAACAGTGCTGGACTCAATCTGCTGCGGCCAACTGAACGAAGGCAAAATGCGACATACGCTTCTCGACATGTCCATTTCTGCCATTCGGGATGCTCGCACAAAGGATATTCTTCGCGCAGACCATCAAATCCACCTGCGCTGCGAAATTTGCGACCCGCACGTTATGGAAATGTTTGAGCCATACGTGAACGAGGAAAATTTGCGCCTTGTATCACTTATGGATCACACTCCGGGACAACGTCAGTTCTGCGACTACATCAAGTACCGCGAATACTACAAATGCCTCGACTGGAGTGATGAACAGTTCCAGACGCTAGTTACCCAGTTAAAGGACGAGCAGGAAAGCAACGCAGCAAAAAACCGCGCCATACTTCTTGCCATGTGCCACCGCCGTAATATTCCAATGGCAAGCCACGACGATACTACGGTAGAACATGTAGAAGAAGCTGTTCGCGAAGGGCTGACAATTTCCGAATTCCCTACGACGCTGGAAGCAGCGCGCAAAGCACGTGAGGAAGGGTTAGGAATCGTCATGGGCGCACCGAACGTCGTGCGCGGCGGCTCCCATTCCGGTAATGTCTCTGCACGAGAACTTGCTGAAGAAGGATTGCTGGACATCCTCTCCTCTGACTATGTCCCCGCAAGCCTGCTTCACGGTGCTTTCATGCTCAACGAGACACTGGACATCCCGCTGCACGAGGCGCTTGCCACGGTTACCAGTAATCCGGCTCGCCTGCTTAATCTCGATGACAGAGGCGAACTTTCTGTTGGAAAACGTGCAGACATTGTACGTGTAAAATCTATAGACTCGGTACCTGTCGTACGCACCGTATGGCGCGGCGGCAAACGCCTTTTATAAAACTCATGCCTGCTATTCGCTTTCCGCATACAACGGAAGGTGAATAGCGCACAAGGATGACGCAATGACTGCCCGTTACGCAATCTACTACACTCCTCCGCGTAATTCGCTTTTAGAATCAGCAGGAGCTCTCTGGCTGGGGCGCACAGCACTCCGTTATGGACAAATTCCCAAGGAAATCCCTGAAGGATTTTTCAAACAAGAATATTATCAAATTATTGAATCTCCACGCTGGTACGGTTTTCACGGAACAATACGTGCTCCGTTTGAACTCGCAGAAAATTGCACGCCTGAGCAATTTACAAAGGACGTTAAACAGATCTGCGCCGACCATGCACCCTTTGCCTTTTCCGGCCTTGCTATAAACTGTTTTGGTGGATTTTTAGCCCTCACTCCTACTGCTGGATATCTTGAACTTGTAAAACTTCACTCAGACCTAGTTCGCAAGCTCGACGATCTACGCGCTCCACTCGCTAGCTTCGATCTGAAACGGCATCTTGATAAAAAATTATCTGAGCGGCAGGAACGGCTCTTACGTCGTTTCGGCTACCCTTTTGTGCTGGAAGAATATCGATTCCACATGACCCTCACCGGCACAATCGACGACAGGGTACGACGCGCCTACAAAGAAAAACTTGAACACATACTTAATCCATATCTCACTCAACCGGTTCCCGTAAACGAGGTTACCATTTACATGCAGCCAGATAGAAAGACCCCGTTTGTAGAATACGCACGCGTTCCATTAACTGGAGTAAGTGAGGAATAAAATGGCAGGTACACTTTTTTATCTTATGGGACCTTCCGGAGTCGGCAAGGATACGCTTCTCAACACACTTCGTTCACGTTTAGAAGACAAGCCGGTTATCGTGGCACATAGATACATTACCCGCCCTGTCACACCTACTGGCGAAAACCATGTGGCGCTTTCCAAAAAAGAATTTCACCGCATGTTGCTTGCAAACAGCTTTGCCCTGCACTGGCACAGCCACGAACGTAATTACGGCATCGGGATAGAAATCAACAACTGGCTGACTCAGGACATCTCTGTCGTTATCAACGGTTCCCGCGCCTATCTTCCTCAAGCACGCGAAGAGTACCCTGCACTGCAACCAGTGCTCATTACCGCACCGGAAGATATTATCGCAGAACGTCTCTACAGGCGGGAGCGCGAAACAGAAGCAGAAATCATTCAACGGTTGCGTCAAAACACAGAGCTAAATGCCACCTGTTCCGCTGGTTCCGACAGTGGACGGCAAACCGCCATTGTCATGAACGACAGCACCATTGAATCGGCTGTTGACCAACTGCACACAATTATCTGCAACGAAAAACTCCCCCAAACCGCATAAGTCTGGGGGAGTTTTTTCTTATCAAATTGTAGAAAAGAACGGCACGCTCCCGTGCTCTGCATTTCGTCGATACAGTAGAGTTCGTACAGCCTGCTTAGTCCTCAGACGGAGCCATAAAGATCTCACGGATAAAGGTGTGCAACTCGCCCTCTGAATCAAAGTAAGCAGGAACTGCAAACGGGCTCATATAGCATTCACGCAGCAGCCCTTCACTCATTTCAGGAATGTCCTCAACCTGTATCATCTCCGGCTCAGGAACCGTTCCAATCTGCTGGCACAAGTTTACAACGGCATCCCGTAATCCATATGCTTTATCCCACTCTGTTGCGCCAGCAATTCCCAGTTGGTCTGCCATCTTCGACATCTTCTCCGGTGCCTTTTCCGCATACATGGTCAAAACAGGCGGCAAGCCAATGGCACACGCCAAGCCATGAGGTATTCCATAAAATGCACCTAATTGATGCGCCAGAGCATGAACCCAGCCAACACTTGCCCTTGTTATGGCGAGTCCCGCCAAGTGGGATGCCTCTGCCATTTTTTGTCTGACAACCAGATCAGAGGCTCCATCACCAACGGCATGGGGTAGAAATTCAAAGATAAGCTTTGTCGCATCAATGCTACGCTGCTCTGACTCCGGCGTTGCAAAGCCACTCAAATATGCTTCAATAGCATGAGTTAGCGCATCCATGCCTGTTGCTGCTGTTAACGTGGAAGGAATCCCAAGCATCAAGCGCGGATCGAGCACCACCAAATCTGGGATCAAAGCTGTACTGATAACTTGTTTTTTCTGGTGGGTATCATCTTCTGAAATTATTGAAGCAATTGTTGCCTCAGAGCCGGTTCCAGCAGTTGTAGGAATCGCGACAAAGAAAGCGCCCTTCTTGCGTATCTTAAACATGCCTGTGGTTTTTCGTGGGTTGTATCCATTCTGCGCACAGGTGTTTATCACTTTAGCAGCATCCATTGAAGACCCGCCGCCAATAGTAATTACAGAATCAAAACGATGGCTCATACAAGCGGCTATGCCTTCTTCCACAACGTTGAAAGTTGGGTCTGGCGTAACACCATTAAAAAGGTAGTAGTCGACATTTGCGTCTTCCAGCGCGTCAGTCAATAAATCGAACTCTGGGCGCTTGCTGAAATTTTTACCCGTAATAATAACAGGACGATTAACCTTTTTCTTTTGTAAAACGGTAACCATTTCAGACATGCAATGATCACCACTAAGCTGCTGTGCTATCGGAATAGGCAAGAATTTAAAAACAGGCTTTGCCAGTTTTGCATACTGCTTAAACAAAGTTCTTTTTATTTTAAACGTATCTGTTTTCATACTATTCCCTTTTACTTCTCATCACGCATGGCTACCGAACCATCATGTTGTATATCTTATTGAAAAAGGTTCCATAAGGTGGATACAACAAGCGTGTCTGCGCAAATCTGGACTGATAAAAAACGGGACGCAGTTTTGTGAATTCTAAGAAACCTTCGTATCCGTGATACTGCCCCATTCCCGAATGCCCGACGCCACCAAACGGCATATCATGCTGCAACACGTGCAAGCCGCAGTCGTTAATTGAAACTCCGCCGGACAGTGTTGAATACAACACCTTATCAACCAACGCTTTATCATTAGAATAGAGATACAAAGCTAACGGGCGTTGGCGTGCATTGATATAGTCCAACACTTCGTCAATAGAATCGTAGGTGATAATAGGCATAATCGGACCAAAAATTTCTTCATTAAGTAATGCCAGATCATCATCCGTTTCTGCTTCAACAAACATCGGCATAAATTTTCGTGCGCTTTCATCAAACCTCTCTCCCGTCAGCAGATCGTGCACATCACACCCTTTTCCTTCTGCTTCATGGACATATGCTTGCAAACGCAGGAACGCCTTTTCATCTATGATCGAGGTATAGTTCGGATCACGTATACTCGAATACCGCTTCTTCATTATCTTTTGAGCGGTGCGGATAACCTCTTCAGCCTTCGAACTGTGTACAAAAAGATAATCTGGAGAAATGCATGTTTGCCCTGCATTCAAATATTTTAGAAACAGAATTCGTTTAAGCGCCAGTTTCGTAGAGAAATCTTTATCAATAATAGTTGGCGACTTGCCGCCGAGTTCCAGCGTCACAGGAGTTAAGTTGTTTGCAGCCGCACTCATCACTTGCTTGCCGGTAATGGCTGAGCCTGTGAAAATAAGGTGATCAAACGGCAACGCTGAAAATACGCGTGCAGAAGCATTCGGCAGGAACGCAATCACATCTTCTGAGAAATATCTTTTAAACAGCGGTTCAAGAACGTTTTTTTAAATGCTCAGAGTTAGAAGCCATTTTCAACATACAACGGTTTCCTGCTGCAATCGCTGACGTCAAAGGCCCAAAGCTTAAGAAAATAGGATAATTCCAAGGCGTAACAATTCCGACCACACCTTTAGGCTGAGGGATAACGCGACTTTTCCCCGGTTTAAACCATATGCCTGTCGATCTTCTTTGAGGTTTCATCCATTTTTTTAAATGACGCACGGCATCATCAATGTTTGAAACAGATCCGTATATTTCCGCAAGTTTGGTTTCCTGTTCCGGTCTATTACCAAAATCTTTATTTATCGCCTGTGCTATCTCAAGCTGATGGACAACCAACAACTTACGCAGGGCACGCAAATGCCGTATTCTTTCATCATACGGCATGAATGGCTCAATATTCACAGCATCTTGCATTATTCTAAGGTGCTGTTCCAACAACTCTGTAGGTTCAATTAACCTTAAGCTTTGATCCTGCGACATTACTACCTCATAGTTTCATATGTACGAAGTCTTCACCAATCCATCCCGTAAACTTTTCGATTCTCGCCTCTAAAATACACAGACTCTCGATTCAACGCATCATATGTAATTAGATAATCACGCCGCCTTGTACTTTTCCAATAAGAACTCCCCCAAACCACGTAGGCTTGGGGGAGTTCTATTTCTGCTATCTTCAACCGAGGCTTCGTAGAGACACGGGCTAAGCCTTCACGCAAAGCGTTTTGAAATACTTATGCCCGCCCTTCTCAAAGCGTTCGACGCCATGAATATCACTCTCGTACCCCGGGAAGTGATTTTCGAATGCTTCCCGAGTTTTCAAATAATCTAAAATAGGCTGTGCCGCACTATCCACTATCTCACCGCCCATAAGAATCGGGATTCCCGGAGGATACGGAACAAGCATAACAGCAGCCACATGGTTAGGCAGTTCTTTCAGCGTTACATACTCTACATTTTTCTTAACCACTTGCTGATAGGCATCAGAAGGCTTCATGATCTGATTCGGGATAATTTCGAATGCATCATGCATTTTACCCAGCAAGTTATGCTCTTTGTAATACGCATGAATTTTATCGCAATGATCCCGTAATCCTAATTCCTTGTATGCATGCGGGTACTGCTTTACGAGATCTGGAAAGACCACAGCCATCGGCATGTTATGATCATAGCATTCTTTAAATTTAAGCAACGCAGTCAACAGAGTCCCCTGCTTGGCCTTTGTTGTGCCTATAGAATTAAGAAGCAGGAACGAATAGTAATCTGTTTTTTCACACACAATTCCATGACGGATTAAATAGTCCGTCACGATCATTGCCGGTATGCCCGTACGCTGATAAGTGCCGTCTGTGTTTAACCCAGGTGTGGTTATCGTCAACTTAATAGGGTCAAGCATTACGAAGTTGTCTTCTATATCATCAAAACCATGCCAGTTGTTTTTAGCCTCCAGAACCCACGGTTCCTGCGTTGTGCTCAAGTACGTTGCCGGAACCTGTGTAAACGGCACAAGGGTATGTTCAAACTCAACCTTTTCCGGTTGCCACATGGAGAAAAACCAACTGTCATTATCTTTCATTTCATCAGCAATGCAGGCTATTTTTTGTCGAAGCACCACGGCATCATGGATGCAATCTGCAAGCAAAATTTCTCCGCTGTCTTCCATTATCTTTGTCGCAACATCCAGTGATGCAATCATGCTGTACTGAGGAGATGTAGAGCCATGCATCATGTACGATTCGTTCATTTCTGTCTGGTCTATCTCCACATGACTGCCATGCTTAACATGCAACATGGACGACTGGGAAAATGCTGTAAGTAATTTGTGAGTAGATTGAGAACAGAAGATTGGCGGGTGTTGTTTATGCGGTGTTTCAGCCATCCCGAAATGATTTTCGTATATAGGGTGGAACTTCGCATAGGCATACCATGCTTCATCAAAATGCATATTCTTTACGTTCTTTTCCAACTGCTCTTTGATGGTAGACACGTTGTAGCACATGCCATCGTATGTAGAATTGGTAAGAGCGGACATGACAGGAACAGCTGCTTTTTTAGCATCAGGAATAATCGTACTTTTCTTAATACTTTTTTGGATTGTACTTTTGCTGAATTCTGTAAGTCTGCACGGACCAATAATACCAAGATGATTACGACGCGGCTGCATGTACACAGGATAGATATCTGTAATGACCATGGAATAGTTAAGCGACTTGTGACAATTACGGTCAACAACGGCTATGTCATCACGCACAGCCTGAGAACGCCAGATTATCTGGTTGGCATTGGATGTTCCGTTGAGCACATAATATGTAAAATCTGCGCCGAAGGTTTTTGCTGAATTACGCTCTGCATCACCAACAACACCATCATGATCAAGTAACGATCCAAGCTCCGGTACAGAAATCGACAAGTCTGCACGGAATACATTTTCGCCAAAAAATTTATACATCCCAATCCCAGCGGGACTTTTCAAAAAGCCTTCGCCCCCCATATGTCCGGGAGTATGCCATGCGTACTTATATGCCTCTGCATATTGTACCAGCGTTGAAAAAAACACAGGATTGATGCGCTTAATATATTCAAGCAGCAAGGTTTCAATTCTACCCGCAAGAAAATCTACCGTGTCCACATGCTTCCATAACACTTCATCAAGCATACCAAGCAATTCTGTAGAAACGTTCCCCTGTGCCGCTTTATCAGTCAGCAGGCAAACCGGCACACTCTTGTTTCTGGTACGAATCTCTTTCAACAACGCTTCAGGTGTTCCACATAGCACTTTAGACATGGGCTCTCTTTTAATATCCCAGTCTATGACTATGACTCCAATATCAGCACGACTATGCACAATATTCGCTGCATCTTCGTAGCAGTATGCTCGAAGCACGCTACAATTCTGTTCTGAAACCAACGCCTGCTCTAGTTCCCGAACTCTGTTCCCTGCATCGTTCTTCACATCAAAAAGGCTGGAGACAATAAGTATCGGCCAATCTTCTTTAGTAAGTTTCATTCAGCTCTCCTACTTTCAACAACGTATATTGGATTCTGATTTATTTTGATTGTATGGCAAAAACCAACACGTACCCGGCAAGGGCACCCATCACGCACGCAATTACAAGCCACAATTCTGCAAAGTTTGCTGATTCAAAAGCAGACAATATGAAAATGGATGAAAGCGAAACTATCGTAATATCAAAATAGGAGTGCTTGCCTGTCTCAAACCCTTTCTTAATAAGGGCAATGCCAGACCAGAAGTACGGGAACAATACGAGAAGGACGGAGATGGTTACTGTCAGATTAAATGCCACAGCAATATTACTGCCTAAAAACATAAGCCCAAGCTCAACAAGCGTCATAATGGCTGCATTAACCAACAGCCCACGGCTGCCTACATTGTACTTGTTGGTGTACGAATATATTTTAGGCAAAAACCCCTTATCCGCACTCGTTTTCGCAGCACTAACAACAGAGATATTCCACACAAGAAAACTGGAAAGACAGGCAATCGCCATCACAATCGATGACAACTGACCAAGCAGTTCCGAATTAAAAATATGTGCAATGGATAATGAAAATGAAGCTGGCTGATTCTGGATAACTTTGGCGGTGAACATTCCTTCAATCACAGTTGTGGAGACAATATACAGTATCGCAACAATGACGAACCCGACGATTGTGGCGATTGGTACATTTCTTTTAGGATTGTTCACATGTTCATAGTTGTTCGCAACTGCCTCAACCCCAACATAGGAAAAAAGAAGCACCGCAAAACCGGAAAGAACAGCCTTGCCCGGAGGCAGGTTAGTCACATTCCAATTCTGTTCAAACAGATGAACATCAAACGAGAACCAGCCTAAAAAAGCTGTCAGAAAGACTGATAAAAGAAGGACGGTAACGGAGCAGGAGACAACAAGTGTAACGAACTTGGCTCCGCGTAAGGAAAGGAGTGTAAACACCCAGATGAGGCAGATAACAACGATCCCCAGTACAATGGGATGATTCAGCGAGGGAACAAAGTATGTGATGTAGCCGAGTCCGGCGATGAGGATGGAAACGTTGGAAATGAGGTTTGAATATACGTAGAACAGCCCGCTTTTTGCGCCCAGAATGGGATTCACATACGTGGACAGTCCTGTTGGGCTGGGATCATCAAACAATGCCCCTGCCCTCACATACACCAACGTCAGGCATAACGCCCCTGCTGTTACAAGCAGGAACGAGAGCAAGGTAATTGAGCCGATGGCTGCCAGCTGCTGCGGCAGAGCGATCACTCCGCTCCCCGCAAGACTGGCAACAATAAAAAATATAGCTCCGACAAGACCAAGCTTGTGTTTAGATGCTTCCATGGCGAGCCCTTTATGAATAAAAAATCTTTCTACAGATTTCTGATTCTACGGCACCAAAGAATTTACATCCTTTATTACTGAAGTTCGTTGGCTCATCCGTTTTATGAATAAGCTCTGGTTGGTAAACGTACTCAGAACACCTAGCTCAAGCGTTCAACATCGATAAAGTCAGGAGTAATGGTATGCACTTTAAACTCGTGCCCTTTAATCGTAATTATCGGTGTTCCAAGAGGTACAGAAATAGGCTTTCTATTGATAACACGCGGTCTGCTGCCACCTTTAAGTGTTCGCACTTCAAAGTGAACAGCCATACCCTCTTTCTTCACAAATCTGATGACATAATGTGTTTCAGATGACGGTATAACTTTACTTCGAGTAATATGTTTAAAGGTAACATCAGCAGGCTTTACTGTTGCGACAAGCTTTTTGTACACATTCGGCTTGCTTGTCGGCATGAAAAAGTCTTTTGAAAGACGTCCACTTTTATCCGGAACAGCAAAAACCGTATCAAGCAGCAAAACATCTCCTGTAAGGGAAGAGGTCAACAGCTCGTATGTGACATTTGAATAACCGGCAATGGTTGTGTCTATTTCAGCAGCAGTAGATATAACTGGGTTGCTGAGTCTGATGGTAAAATCTTTATTAGGACTCATTTTAGGTAAAATGAGAACCTCTTCATTATACTGAAGCACGCGTAAGATATCGCCACCTGCGACAACAGTTTCGCGTTGACCAACTTTCATTGTCTGCGAGTTCGTTTTACGAATGCTATTTTTTTGCGGGATTTCAGCCAAATCAACACGCATCATAACTTCGCCAGCAGCAAGCTTGGGAGGAGAAGGTTTCGCCACGACAATTTGAGGTGGTGGAGTTGCGCCAGACTGAGAAGACGCCGTTTGAAAATTAGCGCACCCTGTAACAATAAATGAACATGCTATAAAAAGACATGCATACAGGGAATGTCGCCAGCTTTTATGAACCAAAATTATCCATTGCATACTGTACCCGTTCTTTTTCGGAGTGCAAATTGTGGTGTGCTGCCTCAACCTTGTCTAATCTGCTCTGTAAGCCTGTTTTGTTTGCAACTTGAATTGCCAGCCCGGGACGGGCATTCAATTCCAGAATCAACGGCCCAAGGTCTTTATCGAGCACAATATCAACACCAAGGTATCCAAGGCCTGTCACTGAGTATCCTAACGATGACTGTCGAAGTAATTCTTCCCAACCTGGAATTAGCACACCTGAAATAGGCTGCAAGGTATCCGGATGTGATGCATGGTTATTATTTTTCCACACAGCATGGGTTGTTTTTCCGGTACGAATGTCGATGCCACAGCCCATAGCCCCTTGGTGAAGGTTTGCTTTACCGTCGGACTCACGGGTGGGCAATCGCAACATTGCCATAACCGGTACACCCTTATACACAATGATGCGAATATCAGGAACACCTTGATATGCTATTCCTTTAAATATCGGATCAAACTTTACACAATATTCTACTAAAGCCTTATCAGGCATGCCGCCAAGGCTGTGCATGCCGCTAAGGATGTTTGATATATGGAAATGAATCTCCTCTGTGGAAACAAAAGAGTCATCCGGTTTCAAGAAATGAGAACCGAGTTTTCCGGTGATTACCAAAATCCCGTTACCACCGGCACCGCGCGCAGGCTTAATTACAAACGAGTCGAGGTTTTCCAACATCGCTGGTAATTGCTTTAATTCATGCGGCGCACGGAACACGCCGTACATTTCCGGAACATTTAGTCCGGCATCTTGCGTGAGACGCTTAGTCGTCTCCTTATCATCCACAAGAGGATACAATTTACGCGGATTATGAGGCAGCACATAGGCTCCATTGCGGGCGTTCATGCCCACAATGCCATGTGCTTTTAATTTTTTAAAGAAACTGAACATAGGCTACCCTCTCAGAAATGTGCGGAAGCGAACCAAATCTAGCAGACGATAACCAGTGTATCGACCCAATAGAACAGTAAGCGCCAGCAGCACTAAAAAGAGTTCGGGGAACACGAAGAAAAGATGTTCCACGTAGCTGTTTGTCATAACAAGATACGCAAGCACAGCAACAGCCATAGAAGCTACAGCCTGTTGAATTGCTTTTCCTGCGCCCATTTCGTCCCACATCACTGAGATACGTTCAATGGTCATACTCAAAATAACCATCGGGAACAGGCTTACAGACACACCACGCGGAATGCCAAGCTTGAAGCACACAACGCTGATTCCTGCCATAAGCAAGACAACGGTGATTAAAACACAGGCTAGGCGCGGAACAAGCAGCAGTTTTAGATGCTCCAAATACAAACGCACACCAAGACCAAGCATAATAACCACTGAGAACATTCCAACGCCCCAAAGCAGCTGCGTTTCCCTGAAAGAAAGAGCAATCAAAACAGGCATAAACGTACCAAAGGTACTAAACCCGATGACGTTTCTCAAGAATACCAAAAGAATGGCACCAATCGGGATAAGCAAAATGACTCTGTAGGTAGCTTGTGCCTGAACTGGCAGACTAAATAGCGAGTAGTCAAAGAATGTCGGATGGGTGGTTTCAATGCGATCCACAACGTTCTTCATGGCGTCAATAGCATCAGGAACTACAGAAAGTGAAACTTGTAAATCTTTACCACCTGTAATTTCAGCCAGCGGCGCATCTCCGCGCCACCAAGGCACAAATTTCACCGGCGTACTGAACACACCTTTTGCGACATCAAACATATGCCATGCACCGTCTTGATACAGTTCAAGCCAATGGCTGATACGCGCATCGCTGGATGTTCCAAGCGTGATGCCATGTACTGACTGCGCGGGGATACCGGCAAGGTGCAGTAATCGAACGGCAACATTAACTATGCCGCGGCTATTTTTTGCATTGCGCAGAAGATAGGCAGCATTGGAATTCTTTTTCGGATTCTGCAATTCCTGCATAAGAAGAGGAACAAAAGATTCCATATCAGCAGATTCTTTACCAATTCTGGAAATAAGTGCATTGGCAGCAACACCTTCCGCTTCAGCAAATTGCGGATCACGAAGTTCCGGAATATCCTGCGGAGGGCTCCATGTCGGGAATTCATCTGAAGATTCAGGACGAAGTACCGCAGAATAAATAAGATCCTGCTTTCCGTCTGCTAAACGCTTTGACCAGATTACTACGGAGTTCTGATCATAGGCTTCATTAGTCAGTTTTTCGTCTGTAATTTTTTGGCTGACGCGTTGGCGTCCGTACCCTGCACCAATAAAAAATTCATCCGTAACGGCAAATCCGGAGACACGGTTAAGCGTCTGGAGCACTACCTTTACGGGGCTGTCTTTTCCGTCAAAAGCGACATGAGCCTCCACATTCCATGCGGATGTTTTTTCAGCAGGAACCAGCGGGAATCCCAACACAAAAACTTTGTAACTAAAAACGCCGAGCCCGATTGCCAGCAATATACCGACAAGCAGCTTTAACTGTAATTTATTCATTAAATTTGATCCGAGAAGATAAGAATAGTTAGCACATTGGCGCTAAAAATAGCACCAGCACTAAGGAGTGTCAGGTTTACCAAATCGATACCGTTGTGAGGAATCAATCAGCAAACCCTTACGCAAATCCTTGCGACCGATGAGGAGTTTGTAGGCAAAATTAGTTCTGTCCGTCAGGTTGATTTGAGCATCAATTACTTTAGATGCAATGCGGATTTGTGCCGCAATTACAGGTCGTAAATCAATCCCTGAAGGACGTTTTTTTACCCGAACGGTACGTATGTACGGACAGGTAATACGCCGTGATTCACCGTGACTATCAAAACTGGTGAAGGTTACTTTTTTTCTTTTTTTTATTAATCACAATATCTGTGGCGTGAAAAGAAGTGCTATCTGCACCGGTATCAAGCTTTGCATCAACTTCGATAGGAAGCATTTGACCACAAATGCTAATGGAAGCAGTTTCTACGTATCCTGCAATAAGCTTATTTTTTTTCGTGGATTCAGTCGCGGCAGAAGCTACTGCCAGAACATTCTCTTGAGAGGAAATTGAGGAGGATACATTTTCTTGGAACTCAGCAAAGGCTGTTGTGGTGTTAAATATAAGCAAAATCGCCAGGCACCATGTATAGTACATAATTACATCCTGTATAAGATTACAGCACTACGCGAAATGATCTATAATAACAGTAAAATTTCTTGTTGTTTCCAAAATAGTCAGGAAATCTATAACAAGTATTGCGTAATGCACATCGTCGGTAAGTACTCGTTGCTATACTTTTCGTCAAATCGGCCTTTCGTCCGTTATATTTTGAGATACAGTACAACAATTATCGTAAATCAAACAGCGTGGATAACTACACATAACATTACTCAGAACATGCGGCTACATCAGGGTATGGCGCGGAGTGAACGATGTTCTCAAAAAATATTTTTTTACAAATTTTATAAAAAAGGCTTCTCTACCCATCCTAACACTCTAGATCAACACAGTATTATCTAGGCTTTTTCATGTAGATAAAAATATTTATTTTCACCCCGCTTTCATAAAAAAAAATCCCCGCCAAAAGATTGGCAGGGATGATAAACAGCGTATCGGGGCAAAAAAGTAGTCTGGATATTTTTTGTAGTATTGAATCAACTAATTTTGCCTGCATCAAAATAAGAAGTACCGTTATGCGGCATATGATGNTTTGTCGGTTCCCAAAAAAAAAGATAAAAAAAGATTACGCCTGCACAAATAAAAATTGACCCCCCATCACTCCCGCCATCATTCCATCAAAACACTCTATGAAAACACTTAAACCTAAAAAAGAAAAACCCGCTCAACGAAATACATAGCGGAGTAAAAAAAACGCATTTTCTCGTAGGGGAGAAGTAAAGAAATAATGAGCAGTAAGGTAATTCCCATATGTGTGTGAGTTATGAAGTCGAACTCACCATCATGTTTCAATAAAAACAATTTAATCAGTTCAATTGTCCAGAGCACATACAAAATACTAAACACATATCCAACGACCTTTGCGCCCGTCCTCATATTCATATGCATGTTCCTTAACACCCCATAAAAAATATGAACACTACGTACCGAGGTTCAAAGAAAATTTTTTGATTACTCATTGTCATCCCCCAAAAGCGAGCTTTATCAACACTCCAATCTTCCGTCCCTCATCCGTCTTTAAAACTTCTCCGTCATCAATATGTGGAACCACCCTTTGAGCATATCTGAATAAAAGATAAACAATGAGAGCAATCGCCCAATGAAAAGAAGCACCTACAAGCAAGACCAAACCCAACTTCTGCTTCAGACATGCATATAAAAGGCACGACCACCCGGTGACAAAAATACTAGAGGGAACTGCCCACACTCGATCTTCTTTAGAAGCAAACAATGTAACAATTGTAATCAGTAATAGAACATCGGGCAGAAGCCTCCCAAGTTCAAAAAGACTCTCTGTTTCTATCCAAAATACAACTATTTCAAAAAGATAAACCGCAAGATACGCAAAACAAAGAACCCATGCCAATACATTACAGAAAGAGCCAACTGTGTTTTGTCTTTTCAACTTCATTTGATGATTATGGTTCCCGATTAGTAATTGAGAGGCTGGTACTAACCATAAATACTAACTTAATAGACAACAATTCTAACGCCCTACTTTTGCAGCAATTGCATCAGCTGTAAAACAAAAAAACCGCCTTTATCCTAAGATAAAAGCGGCGTTACGTGTGTGACTATTCTTTTCGCAGATCGTACTTTCGCATTCGTAAATACAATCGTTTTCGCGGAATTCCCAGCTCTACTGCGGTCTTCTCAACGCGCCCGTCATTACGAACCAACGCATCAACAATAAGTTGCTTTTCATAGCGTTCTACAAGTTCATCAAGAACGGCAACACCGGAGGCGGGAACATCGCTTGAACCAGCATCGTTCTCACCGGAAAGATCCAACGGTAAGCCAAGAACCAGCTGCTGAGCTACGTTACGCAGCTCGCGCACATTCCCCGGCCATGGATACTGCTGAAGGCGGTTGTTCACTTCTGGCGCGACGTCTGGTGCCGGTCTATTAAAACGATCTGCCATCACGCCCATAAAGTAATGAAGCAACGGCATAACATCTTCAGCCCTGTCGCGTAACGGCGGGACATTTATTCGGGCAACATTAAGACGGAAAAATAAATCTTCTCGGAATGTTCCATTACTGACAGCTTCACGCAAATCAATTTTAGACGCAGCAACGACTCTGAAATCTACAGGGATAAGCTGGTTACTACCCACACGTTCGATCACACGTTCCTGCAATGCTCGTAACAGTTTAACCTGTATATCAAGAGGCATGGACTCAACTTCATCGAGAAAAAGAGTTCCGCCCTGAGCGAGTTCAATCTTACCAATTCGTCGACTGGAAGCGTTGGTAAAAGCACCGCGCTCATGACCGAATAATTCGCTCTCCACCAAGCTGCCCGGTATAGCGCAGCAGTTCAACGGAACAAATTTGCCGTTCTGTCTATTTCCGCAATCATGCAACGAACGGGCTGTAAGCTCTTTGCCTACACCAGTTTCGCCTAACACAAGGACATCTACATCAATCGATGCCAATGAACTTACAGTCTGACGCAACTGTTTGATCTCAGCAGACGAACCGAGAATCCGTGATTCCAAATCGAAATCGACAGCAAGACGCTGTTTCAAATTACGGTTCTCAAGACAAAGACGACGAGCCTCTAACGCACGTTTAGCGACCTCAATCAAGTATTCAGGCGGTGCTGGCTTTTCTAAAAAATCATACGCTCCGGAACGGATTGCATCCAGAGCCATTGGCACATCGCCATGGCCTGTTAAAATCACTACCGGAAGATCAGGCGCAATACTCCTGATGCGATTCAAAAGTGTAAGCCCGTCCATCCCCGGCATTTTGACATCACTGATTACCACCCCGAGCCAGTCGGGAGTAATATGCGGCAGAACCTCTTCCCCAGAACTAAAGGTTTTTATCGCATACCCTTCAAGCTCAAAGGTCTGCTGACACGCCTGTCGAATTTCAGTTTCGTCATCGACTAAGAAAATTTCACCAATCGGAGTCATAATTATCCAGCAGCTTTTTGAAATGAAAGAATGAATTTAGTACCACCAGTTGCAGCATTAGTGGCGCTAATCTCCCCTCTCATATCCTTCACAATGTTATAGGAAATAGAAAGTCCAAGCCCGAGTCCTTTACCGACCTCTTTGGTCGTATAAAACGGGTCAAAAATTGATTCTTTAACTTCTGGCGGAATCCCCGCCCCTGTATCGGTAATTTCAATAGAAATGGTTTCTTCTGCTTCAATAACATCAACAGAAATCTTTCGTTCCCCTTCGCCCTGTTGCCCCACCGCATCAATGGCGTTACCAAAAACATTAACCAGCACCTGCTCGAGTCGAATATCTTCTGCGGTAATGATGTATGACTGCTCTTTGTAACGCGGTTCGATAACAATGTTATCTTCAACAATTCTCGCCGTAAGCAAAGCCAGTGATTGTTCGATAACTGGAACCACTTCTACCGGATGCAGCTTGTTTGAAGGAAGACGAGCAAACTTTTTCAAGTGATTGATCATCGTGGCCATTCTTGCACTCAGGTTATCAATTTTGTCGATGTTTTCCTGATGAACTTCAATCTGTCCGCGCTCTAGAAGCAGTCGGGCATTGTGCAGATAATAGCGGATCGCAGACAATGGCTGGTTCAACTCATGAGCAATTCCTGCTGAAAGTTGACCAAGAGCCGCCAATTTACCGGCCTGCACTAATTCATCCTGCACCCTGCGACGTTCTTTAACTTCCTGACGGAGTTTGGCGTTTGTTACACTCAAATGATCAGTCTTTTCCCGCACCCTCTTCTGCAATAGCTCCTGAGCCTTTTCACGCTCTGTCACATCATGCAGGGTAATCATCAAGCTTCGCTGGTTCCGCTGCTGAACAGGACGAATGACCACCTCTATCGGAAATTCAAAACCGTCGCTTTTGACGCCCTGATACACGTTCACGATCTGCCCGTTATTCTCAGAATTAAATGCCAGAGAACACGCATCGCAAAATGCCTGCTCTTCCGGTACTGACACGAAATAAGACAGGTTCTGCCCGATCATCACCTGTGGATCAGCATTAAATAAGCTGACAGCCATCATGTTGAAAAAACGAATGGTTCCATCAGGGTCAGCGATAACAAGTCCTACCGCGGCGTTATCAATAATAGCCTGAGAATTTGCCTCTTCTACCGCCTGAGCAGTGTCGCGGAAGACGCGCAGCGCACCTGCCATCTTACCAATTTCATCATCGCCAGCTTCCGGTATGCTGTATTGTAGTTCTCCTCCGGCAATGGCTTGCATACTGCTCGCCAAGGCATTGAGTCGCGCCACAATACTGCCGCGCACATAAAACCACAAAACACAGACGGCAAGAATCAAACTTAAAAAAACCAGTCCAAGCTGTGCCCACCGGGCACGTTCCAACTTGCCCTTGGTCACAGCCGCCGCATTCAACGCTTCAGCCTGCGTACGTGTTACAACCGTTCTGATGACAGTACGCAGCTGCCCCACAATTCGAGCATTCTCAGCAAGGATATCCTGCCCTTTGATATTATTTGCAATAATTCTCTTTTTTAAAGCAAAAACACCATCCGGCCCTTCAGCCCGAGTCAGCACTTCTGAAAACACCTGATGCAATGTAAGCGCACTTGCCTCGTCCGAGTAATGCTCGAGGCTAAACCGTAGAGAGACAATGGTGTCACTTGCAAGAGCAGCCAAGTTATCAACTTGAGCATCCATCTGTGCAGAAGAAGCCTGTAGCAATAAACTCACCAGCAGATCGCCATTATTACCTATACGATCAACTATCTTTTTAAACCGACGATTGGAGCGAAGCTTTGCAGCTGAAATATTTTTCTCGCCCTGCCCTGCTGCGCTACGGATTCGATCAATTTCAGCATCAAGATTATAGTTTAAATCTTGACTGAGCGGCTCAATCTCCTCAAGCATGTCAGAATAAAGCCAGCGCAAGCGCTCCATATGCTTTTGGAGGCGCTTCTCCTCTCGTAACCGATCCGTTACAACAATCTGCAATGAGACAAGGTTGTCTTTCAAGCGCCCAAGCAGGTCATCTATTCCACGGCGAAGCTGAGGGTTTGTATGTTCAAGAAGCCCTACCTCACGACTGAATTGCAGCAACAGCAAATCAAGATCTGCGCGTATCCGTTTTTGGGTCTCTTCATCCGGTGCCGAGGCAAGATTAGGCGCGATCGCAATAATTTGTCCGCCAGTCTCTGCCACGTCAGCGACTTGCGCTAATTCCGGCAAGTTTTTTTCTGTAATTGTTGCAAAGATTTCGCTTGAACTGTCCAAAAGAAAAAGCGCTGTCAAAACCGCCAGCACAGTCATCCCCGCAATTGCACCAAAAGCAAGGAGCAGTCGCTCCCAAATGCCTAATTTAGTAAAAAACGATGGTATCATTACTTTCTTTGCACTGAATCCAACAGCTTGTTGGCTTTTTTCAATCGCTTTTCTATAAACTGCTGCCACTGCTCTATCTGCTGCTGTTGTTCTGGACTTCTCGGTGTTCCCGTAAACAAATTAAAAAATATTGCATTGTACACAGGGTCCAGACTCTGCTTGTAAGTTACAGGAATCTCACTAAGCAAACTGTGCGTCTTTTTCTTTACTGAAAGAAAATACGGATCATTCGCAGCATATTGACTTTCCAACAAAAGCAAACGCTTCCAAAGCTGACGCCGCTCTAACAACTTATATGTAATAAATTCTTCAAACAGATTATTCACGAGGTTGTAGCGCACCTGCGACAAGGAAGAATTGTACGGCTTTGCCTTGCCTTCCTTGATCAATTTGAACAATTGAGACTGTGCAAGTTTGCCGCTGTCGTACATCTGCTGAGCAACAGGAAGACGACGAATCTGCGGCTTAAGCAGAACAGCTTGCCCTTCCGGCGACAGCATAAAGTCTATAAAAATTTCTGCTTCACGAGAATTCACACTGTTTTTTAGTGCCCCAATCCCCGCAGGCATCAAAAGAACAGGTTCGCCGTATCGAAACTTCACATCCTTTACATCCGGCGCACGACCCAGAATATCGATGACCAGTCCCACACCATACAGTCCGCTCTTAACCCCCTCTGTCACACTAAAGCTACGAGCAGAAAGAGTTACAAGGTTACCGGACATGCGTAGCAGATACGCCCAGCCTTTTTCCCACCCCATCTTCTGCAAAAGACTTTCTACAATAAGATGTGTCGTTCCTGACCGCAAAGGGGTCGACATGACCACATGGCTGTAATATTTTGAATCTTCTAAGTCCTGCCAGCGTTTCGGAGCATCAATGTTTTCATTTTTTAAATATGAATCGTTCCACATCCACCCAACGCTGGACAACGCAAATCCGTAAAAATAGCCGTCAGGATCATCTACAGAAAATCCTTCAACACGCATTGCTTTATACTGCCGCGCCCGCTCTGTGTGCCTCAGCATGTTGCCCTGTTTCAAAATTTCAAATGCATCGGGTGACGATGACCAGAACACATCAAAGTTTCTGTTATTTCCACGCAACAACTCAGCAACGGCAGAAGCCGTCTTTTTATTTAAAATCGAAACCTTGATTTCAGGATGGAGAGACTTAAACCGTTCAATAAACGGTTCATAAAAATCGGGAGGATAAGAAGTAATTATTCGCAAAGAAGACGATTGAACGGCTTTCGCCGCAGCAGGTACAATCCCGCAAAAAAGTAGAGCACAAACGACTCCGACCATACACCAGCAGACGTATCGAACTCCCCTTAAGAAGCCAACGTTCATTACTCACCTCCAGATGGTACCGCAAACCTGCATGAACAGTGTACCTGCATTCGGATGTGCTACATATAAACATTTGTAAAATATGATTTATATAAAAATTTATAATAACACTAAGCGGCAATCGCGAAAGTATAAAAATGTTTCTAACATGGGTCAAGAGCACGTTCGGAATTTTCTACCAAACTTCACGCAACGTTCTATCCCCTTCGTAAATTTTCTTCGACTCAACTCCCGCTCCTCTGTCTTCAATAAAAGTTCCCACTTCAACCAAATGCTTCCCTTTAGAAAAAACAACGGGTCATTTTAGAACACGAAGGTGTCAAAAACGACCCAAATTATATCTATTAAAAATGCTAACATTTTCGTCATTTACAACAAAACTAGAACATTACCCTCACATCTCTCGATGGCACAATATTTGATTAATAATGACAAGTACTGTGAAAAATTTTGTCACGGTAGGAAGAGGGGAGCTATAACCAACTCTCTTTTTTTTTGCACAATTATGATGCTGCCGGTTGATGGATTGCCGGCTGTAATTGTTAACCGGCGGATATATGCCGCACACAAAGCACGGAGTATGTAATGAAAAGAATTTTAGCATTACTCATGGCACTCGTTTTTGCCTTCCCTATGTATGCTATGGCTGAATACCCAAGCAAGCCAATCACAATTGTTGTTCCTTCCAAAGCTGGTGGATCAACTGATACAACCGCTCGCATTTTTATTAATGCAGCAAAAAACTACTGGCCTGACGCTAATTTTGTAGTTCAGAACGTTCCTGGTTCTGGCGGTCAGAAAGGTTTTGAAGCTATCGCTCGTGCTAAAAAAGACGGCCACACCATCGGCTTAGTTTTTACCACTCAGATCGTATCTCACATTGTATCCAAACGTGCTCGCTACACTCTCGATAGCTTCCACGTAATGGGTAACGCTGTAGACGATCCATTACTCATTGCTGTTCCTAAAGACAGCCCGATCACCGATCTCGCTTCTTTCATCAAAATGGCAAAAGAGAACCCGCTGACCGTTGCTGTTAACGGCATTGGTTCCGATGACTTTATTGCTGCCAAAAAATTTGAAAACAAAGCTGATATAACTTTCAACCTTCTTCCAACAAAAGGTTCTACTGAGCAGAAAGCGCTGGTTCTTGGTGGCCATGTAGATGCAAGCATCATGAACCTTTCCCAGATGCAGGCACAGCACAAAGCGGGCACCGCTCGTGTTATCGCTCTCCTCAATGCAGAACGTTCCGACGTTCTTCCAGAGGTTAAAACTGCTACTGAACAGGGTTACACTGTAAACATGACTGCTACCCGCGGTTTTGTTGCACCTGCTGGCATCGATAAAGACATCCTTACCAAGCTTGATGCTCTTCTCGTGAAAATTAACAGCGATCCTAACTTCATCGCTGACTGCAAAAGAAACGTTTACAGCCAGCTGCCAATGTCCGGTGAAGACTACCGCACATACCTTGAAGGTCTTCAGACAGAAACACAGTCTTTCTACGACAAGAACCCTTGGTAATACAATATGACAAAAAGATTTGCTGAGTTATTGCTTCTCGGCGGATTTTTGGTACTTGCGGTGCTGCTTTACAACAGCACCGCAGCGTACCCAAAATTCGTTCAGGGCTCGACAGCCGCATATGTTCGCTTTTTGGGAATTTCTCTTGGCATTCTATGCCTTACAGAGCTGTTCTTTGCGTCCAAAAAAAAAGGACAGGACAACCAAAAGGCACCTCTTAACATGGCAGACGCTCCCCGCCGATTCTGGGGACTATGCATCCTGTTATTTGTCTATGCTGCCTCATTTGAGTTCTTAGGATTCTATCTGGCATCAGCAGTTTTTCTTCCGGTAGCTATGCTTCTACTTGGAGCACGAAAACCAATTCTTATCAGCCTGACCTCTGGAGGAATTTTACTTTTCGTCTACCTCGTTTTCGAAAAATTGCTTGGAGTTTTTCTCCCGACAAGTAGCTTGTTCGGATAAGGATACATCGTATGATCTTAGAATCAATATATTCCCTGATGGCACCTTTGCCATTGCTTGCTGTAGTTCTTGGAACTATTTCCGGCGTAATCATCGGCGGTATGCCGGGTCTGACAGCGACTATGGCAGTTGCGCTACTAATCCCTGTCACCTTTACCCTTGATCCACTCATCGGTCTTGTTCTTATGGGTGGCGTCTACTGTGGTGCCATGTACGGCGGCTCTATTCCAGCAATTCTCCTGCGCACACCGGGCACTCCGGCAGCAGTTGCAACCGCACTGGAAGGCTACCCGATGACACAGCAAGGTCGTGCGGGCTTGGCGCTTAAAATTTCTGTTATTGCCAGTTGCGTCGGGGGGGTATTCTCAACAATCATTTTGTTAATTTTGGCTCCAATCCTTGCAACCTTTGCACTCTCTTTTGGACCGCCAGAATACTTCCTGCTTGCGATTCTCGGACTCGCGGGTCTTGTTTCCATGGCTGACGAAAAGACCGGCCTTATCAAGTCCCTTATCTCCGGTGTGATTGGTTTGATCATTGCTGTTGTCGGCACTGATCCTATCTCCGGAATGCTCCGCTACACAGCAGGACTGACAGACTTATACGACGGTGTCGCATTTATGCCGGTACTCATCGGCCTGTTCTCTATTTCGCAGATGCTTTCCCTGACCGGTAAAAGAAGTGTTGTAGATAACGCTGCACTCGTTACCGAGATCAAGCGTGAGCCTATGCCAAAAGGTATTTTCAAATACATCAGCATCGGTTCTCTTACCGGTACTCTTGTAGGAATTTTGCCTGGTGAAGGTGCAACAATTGCGGCGTTTCTTTCCTATAACATCGCAAGACGCCGTTCTAAAACTCCTGAGCTGTTCGGCAAGGGTAATCCAGAAGGTATTGCAGCTGCGGAAGCAGGCAACAATGGCTGCGTAGGCGGTTCGTTGATTCCTACTCTTACGCTTGGCATTCCCGGCAACAGTGTTGCTGCGGCATTGCTTGGTGGCTTGCTGGTTCACGGTCTGATTCCGGGTCCAGAGCTATTCACCACCTACGGGTCAATGACCTATGCATTCATCTTCTCTCTGTTCATTGCCAACATCGTATTTTTGATTCTGGGACTGTACATGGCACCGTACTTTGCAAGAATCGCACTCACCCCAACTGAGCTGCTGATTCCTGTTGTTTGCCTGTTTTCAGTTCTTGGTTCTTACTCAATGAACAACAGTGTGCTTGATGTCTTCCTCTGTCTGCTTTTCGGCCTTGGAGCTGTTCTTCTGCACAAAACAGGCTTCTCCCTTGGCGCACTTATCCTCGGACTTATTCTTGGACCAATTGCCGAAACAGGCTTTGCACAGGCGCTTATTATGAGCAGAGGTAGCGCAGCTATCTTCTTTAAAAGCCCGCAAGCAATTGTACTGTGGTTCATCATCTTCCTGCTGTTAGTGCCACCACTCATCAATATTCTCAAAAAGCATCGTACAAAGTCAGTGTAAAACGCCACACACTAGTCTTATCAAGTGATTTCACTTTGTCGTTCTCCCTACCTATTCTACGACAAAGCTAGATCGCCTAGAGTGACACACTATGACTTTCCCCCTGCATCAATTGATGCAGGGGGTTTTTATCTTTATAATTTGGGATTACTTTCAAGAAATAACATGCGTTCCAAAACAATAATTTGGAAGTTACATGCGGATATTACAACGCATTTTACTCACACATAAGTTCAAAATTTTCATAGCAGACCCAATTGCTCTTAAGGCTTCGAGCCAAACATTCTCTTATCCACTTCTTCCTTAAGCCTAATACCTGACGGAGTGGTGCACAAACCGCCCTTACCGGTACAGCACAACGTATCCGGCAATGCATTTCCCACTTCCCACATAGCGCAGATAACTTCATCAAGAGGTAATGTTCCGCGGAATCCGTACATCGCAATGTTAGCGGCAGTTACAGCGTTGCTGACTGCAGCGACGTTACGACCGATGCAAGGAACTTCCACCTGCTCTGCCACAGGATCACAAATGAGTCCCAATGAATTCTGCATAGCCAGTGCCGCAGCATTACAAGCTGCTTCTGTTGATCCGCCAGCCATTTCAACCATTGCCGCTGCGGCCATACTGGCTGCGGAACCACATTCTGCCTGACAGCCACATACTTCTGCTGCAAATGTTGCCTGCTCATTAATAAACACGCCGATAAGTCCGGCAACAAGCATTGCCTTTGCTGCTGTTTCCACTCTAGAATCTTGCGGCACCTCAAGCTGATCAAGCATACTGAACACCGCCGCAGGCAGCACACCACAAGAACCAGCAGTCGGCGCAGCCACTACACAGCCCATCGCCGCATTAAGCTCCATCACAGCCACGGACATCACGGTGGCCATGTCCAGCATACCGGTTGGAATAAATTTGCCATTCATCACAGCATCGCGAAGTTTGCTTGCAGAAGGGCTCAGGAAACCCTTCATTGTAAAGTCACCAGCCAGACCAATTGCAACCGCTTCTTCCATCACTCGAATTATTCGTTCCATCATTTCTAACACTTCAGAGACACTCACCCCTCCGCGGGCTGCCTCATACAACGCAGCAGCTTTCCATAGCGGTGCATCATGTTCTGCACACCAATCCAGCATTGCCGCAGCGCGGGTGAACGGCACCTCGCAGTCAGCAGATGCAAGCACAGGCATTACCGGAGTAATGTTACGAACACTGGCATCACTAAAACGGAGCTTTATTGTATCCAACAGATTCTGTGGAACCTGTTGTCGTGTGTGAATAACAATAACGCCTCGCCATGTATCATCAGCTTTGCCGTTTTCGCTTATACTATTACCATGCGCGACAACATTCGCCTCACGTAACAACGACTCCACGTCATCACACACACTCTTCATAGAAGAAGCACTGCTGCCTGACTGTAAAATTACAAGTTCGTAGTAGTCGCCAGCCAAAGAAACTGGACATTCATTTATCTCATTCAGCTCAATGCACCCTCCACCGATTGACAGACCGCTTACAGAAACAGTTCCGCCATTCTCATCCATCAATTCCAACAAGACAGTGTTAGGGTGATCGGCTTCAAAATCTTTTACCTCAACGACCAGTTCAATTCCCTTTGCCTTGATAAGAGAAAGCGCATCAGACAAGCGCGGGTCTTGCGGGAGCATCCCCAACAAACCTGCGGCCAAACCCTGATCAGACTTTTGCCCCTTATATGTCATGGCAAAGGAACCATTCGTTTCAAACATCACTTTCACACATGAGAGCCTGCCGCCGCACAATTGCCCTGCAAGGTAGCCGATACGGGCAGGGCCGGCTGTATGAGAACTGGATGGCCCGACCATAACAGGACCAATTACGTCATTAAAAATGCTTGATGGTAATTTTTTCATATCGCTTCCTTATATTGCGTCAGCATCTCCATACTAACTTCCCAGAACCAGTTGAACAGACACCGCACAGTAGATGATGGGCAAAATCGTCCCATTTTAATAGCAATATATTACTCTTCCATTCACTAATTCCTCTTCCTAATTTGGCAAAGAGAGAATAATAACACTCAATCAGTGAATATTAACATACTCGAAAAGGAATCCCTTATGCGCAAACTCTTTATCATCGCCCTGTTACTGTTCGCCCTTCCGCTCACAGCAACAGCAAATGATTGCAAAGCCACATACGGCAATGGCAACACTGTCTTCACGCTTGCAACAGGAAGTCCCGGCGAATTGGGTCTTCTTGAAGCATTAGCTGACAAGTTTAACAGCACAAACGACACCACTATGTGTTGGAAAAAAGCTGGATCAGGAAAATCCTTAAAGCTTCTTAAGGCAGGAAAAGTAGACATCGTCATGGTTCATGCTCCGGCTGCTGAGAAAAAAGCTGTTGCTGATGGCTGGGCTGGAATGCGTACCCTCATTGGTTCAAACGAATTTTACGTGGTTGGGCCAGTTGCTGACCCTGCAAACATCGCAAAGGCTCAATCCGTAGCTGAAGCGTACGGTAACATTGCCAAAGCAGGTGCACTGTTCTACTCACGTGGCGATAATTCAGGCACGCACAAAAAAGAACTCAGAATCTGGAAAAAAGCCAACATCGCTCCGAAAGGAAAATGGTACCAGACTACCCATGAATTCATGCAGGCTACTTTGCTTAAAGCTGACCGTAACAAAGGTTACTTTATGACTGACTCTTCCACATGGGTTGCCACAAAAAAGGATATCAAAAACCTTAAAGTACTCTTCAAGGGCGATCCTATGTTGATCAACACATATCACGCTCTGCTTTCACCTACAGGCCCACAGGCAAAAGTTACAAAGAAATTTATCGAATTGCTCAAAGGCGAGGAAGGCCAGAACTTACTCAGAACCTTCGGTAAAGCTGAACACGGTGAAGCCATGTACAACGATGCAGCCTACGCATCTCAGTACGATCATTAAGAGTACATTTTGTAGCACACAGATTATTTCAATATTCCGTATTACTTAGCGGAGTACCCGATCATAAAAAGCAGTTATGGACATCATCCATAACTGCTTTTTTATTGAGGTGTCGCACTTAGTTATTACACCCATCTGACCATGCCGCAACGTACCCTGATCCTTCATCACGACTCAGCAAACAAGCACAAATCACACGCTCATGATCACCGTTACAACAAATCGTAGGCTTTCCGCTTGACCCGTCTACCGGTGTAGGCCTGATAACTATCTTTGCCGTGTGGCATCGTTCAACATCAGGAGTTCCAGCATTGAAGAAACAATTACCTACATTGTTTTTCACTGTCGTTATACTGGCTGCCGTTACGCTGACAGCACTGACAGCACTGACAGCAAGTGCCAGCAGCGCTCAGCCACCCTATCAGCTTGGGCATCGCGAGATCACCTCACAAATTAAAGAGCTACAAAAAAGACAGGAAGACACCATGCAGTCTGTAACCTACACCAAAAATTTTACAATGAACCAACCGGCGGATGTCCTTTTTCCACTATTTAGTGCGGAAGGCGAAACATTGTGGGTTCCCGATTGGAAATATGAAAACGTTATGGGATCTACAGAATTACATGAAGATTATGTTTTCCTGACTCAAACCCATGACCATGCTTCCACAAAAGCTATCTGGCTTGTAAAAAGACATGATCCAGAAACATATTTTATTCAGTTTTACAAAGTGGAGCCGAACGACAAGGTAGGCATTGTGACTGTAAAATGCACTCCTGTAGACGCTACGAATACTGAAGTTCAGGTTAGCTACCAATACATCGGCATTGATGAAAAAGGTAACAAATTCATCAGTACCTTCACTGCGGAAGATTACTCAAAGTACATTGATGAATGGGAAACACTCCTTATCAAATATTTCGCATCTCAGTCCTAACGAATAATTTGGTGACCGCGACAATCCGGTAATGGGTCAGTGCAAGTCGATGGCGGTCACCAAGTATAACAGATAGAATAAAAAGCCTTTTTGCTGCCCAATGTGAATCTGCAATATAAATACTTACGATGACAGGATAGTACGATGCTCACAGTTTCCCAACTGGCTAAAAAATTTGGTATATCACGAACCACTATTCTCTATTATGAACGAGCGGGTTTACTTCTGCCGACAAAACGCTCTTCAAATAATTATCGCTGGTATGGTGAAAAAGAAATTTCAAAACTGGAAACGATCATAGCGTACCGGTCATTTGGATTACCTGTCGCGCAATTATCTGAACTCTTAGATCGAGAAGATGAAGCAACACAGGAGCAAATCCTATGCAACCAATTCAAGGCTCTTGAAACAGAGATACAGCAACTCAGATTGCAGCAAAAAGCCATCATGACCCTTCTTAAGCATCCTGACTTGTTAGAAAACCAGATGGTTACCAAAAAACGTTGGAGCAGCATTATGAAGGCTGCAGGCTTGAGCGATCAAGACATGCACAACTGGCATCAGCAGTTTGAAAAAATGGAACCTGAGGCACATCAGCAATTTTTAGAATCCCTCAATATTTCACCAGATGAAATAAAGAAGATACGCAGTTCCACCAAAAAAAAATCGTAATTCAAAACCTAGCATTACTATTTGTAAAACATACGAACGCCGCACAACAATTACACATTATTGTGCGGCGTTTTTAATTGCTACCTGACACTTATGTAAACTCTGCCCCTGCGGGAGGGGCTTCACAAAAAAAACCTATTCGCTATAGTGCAACCTCAGAATATAACAGACTCAATCCAACGCTCAAAATTATTGCGTTCGCACAATGAAACCTTCAGGCGCAACAGACTGTAATCAAGCACTAGCAAACCAAAGGAATCTTTTTATGACCTGCACAACATCTCGCGAGAACAACAACCTTACGGACAACTCCAGCAGCGCATCGCAGCTACCTATACGCATTCAGCGTCTTAAAGATGCTTACCTGAAGGTGAAGCCAAGTATCACCATAGGACGCGCTCTGGCGTACACTGAGGTCACAAAAGAACATCCTAACCTGCCAATCAATGTGCGTCGTGCCAAAGGTTTTAAAAGAGCCTGCGAAACTGCACCGTTGAGAATTCAAAACGGTGAGCTGATTGTAGGACACCCTTGTGGTAAACC
Source organism: Halodesulfovibrio sp. MK-HDV (assembly GCF_009914765.1). Classification (NCBI taxonomy): domain Bacteria; kingdom Pseudomonadati; phylum Thermodesulfobacteriota; class Desulfovibrionia; order Desulfovibrionales; family Desulfovibrionaceae; genus Halodesulfovibrio; species Halodesulfovibrio sp. MK-HDV. The sequence continues at coordinate 36,534 of NZ_WYDS01000025.1, forward strand.
TCGTGCCGGTTCATTCTCCCCTGATACAGCATGGAAATGGCTTCGGGACGAGCTGGACACCATAGGAACCCGTGCTCAAGATCCGTACGAGATTAGTGAAGAAGATAAAAAGATAATGCGCGAGGAGCTATTTCCTTTTTGGGAAGGCCGGTCTCTTGATGAAGCATGTGAGGATGCTTTTCGAGAAAAGGGATTATGGGAATTCTCTGCCGAAGCCTGTGTAAGCGACTTGACCTACCATCATACTAGTGGAGGTGGAGACACAAGCCCTGGGTATGACATCATTTTGTTTACCAAGGGAATTAACGGCGTAAGAGCTGAAGCGGAAATGCATCTAGCCCAATTACCAAAAGAGGCTGATGCAACCGAAGACGACACAAAGAAAATACATCACTACCAAGCAGCGCTCGAAATCTGTGATGGAATCCTTAGTTATGCAAATCGTCTTTCTGCTTATGCACTGCAATTAGCACAGGAAGAACAAGACCCTACCCGCAAGGCAGAACTTGAAAAAATAGCCGAAGTTAATGCCACTGTTCCCGCCAATCCACCCAAAAATTTTCATGAAGCTCTGCAAGCCATCTGGACTATCCAGTCACTCTTCTTGCTGGAAGAAAACCAGTGTAGCACTTCTCTTGGTCGCTTTGACCAATACGTCTATCCATGTTTTGCAGCCGATATAGATTCTGGTCGAGTAACAGAGGCAGATGCCTTCGAATTAATGAGTTGCTTCATCCTCAAATGCTCTGAAATGATCTGGTATACTCCAGGAGCAACAGCTCAATATTTCGCAGGCTATATGCCATTCATCAACCTTTGTGTTGGCGGAACTAAACGACAAGGCGGCGACGGAACCAACGCCCTGACATACCTTGTCATGGATGCTGTTAGCAAAGTAGGAGTGTACCAGCCTTCTCTTGCCTGCCGAATCCACAATCAGTCTCCGCAAAAATATCTGCAAAAAATTGTTGAAGTTATTAAAGCTGGTAGTGGAATGCCTGCCTGTCATTTCGACGATGCGCACATAAAGATGATGCTCCGAAAAGGGTTCGATTATGAAGATGCCCGCGACTACTCCCTCATGGGTTGTGTTGAGCCACAAAAATCCGGACGGATCCACCAATGGACAGCAGGCGGTTTTACGCAGTGGCCTGTCGCTATTGAATTTGTTTTCAATCACGGTGTGCTGGAATCTTACGGTAGCAAGGTAGGGCTGGATACCGACGACATTTCGCAGTTTAAGACCTATGAAGATTTTGATGCCGCAGTCAAAAAGCAGATCGCTCATATTTTAGACCTAACAGCGCAAGGCACGGTTATTAACCAAGAGCTTGTCCGCGACACAATGCCTACGCCGTACATGTCATTATTTGTTGATGGCTGCATGCAAAACGGCAAAGACGTTACTGCCGGTGGCGCTGTTATGTACGGTGGCCCGGGTACAATATTTGCCGGACTGGGTACCTACGTTGACAGTATGGCAGCAATTAAAAAGCTTGTTTTTGATGAAAAGAAATACACTCTTACAGAACTGAAACAAGCGCTTAATGCAAACTGGAAAGGGTATGAACAGGTACAGGTTGATTGTCTTAACGCCCCCAAATACGGGAACGATGATGATTACGCCGACATGATTGCAACAGACCTCATCGACTTCACAGAAAAAACAAGCAATCAGCACAAAACATTATATGCTCATTTAATTCACGGCACGTTGTCTCAGTCATTCAACACTCCACTTGGGGAAATGATTGCAGCTACTCCTAACGGACGCATCTCAAATGCTCCGTTATCAGACGGCATGAGCCCTTCCCAAGGCGCAGATAAGAATGGTCCTACATCGATCATCAATTCTGTGGGCAAACTCAACGTAGAATCCATGAGCCTCGGAATGTCACACAACTTTAAGCTGCTGAAAGGAACCCTAGAATCACCTGAAGAGAAAGCTGGCTTAGTTGCGTTGCTGCAAACGGCATCAATGTTAGGCAACGCGCAAATGCAATTTAACTACCTTGATAACGAAGCCCTCATCCAAGCGCAAAAAACTCCTGAAGAGTACCGAGATCTCATTGTCCGCGTGGCTGGATACAGTGCTTTCTTTGTAGAACTATGCAAAGAAGTACAGGACGAAATTATTAGCCGTACTATGCTAGGCTACAATAATTAATCAGCACCTAACGATAAAATCATAATAAAAAAGGCATCAATGTTGATGCCTTTTTTATTACAATCGAAGCAAAAGAGTACTTCACCGTCATTAACAGTAGATCTACCCCCCTACTGTTACATGCGCCACATACTTGCTGGCAACATCCTTCATACTGTGCACGATAGCCTTATCGAGTGGTTCAATACCGTGCAGTGGATATGTCCGCTCCAACTGCTCCCATTTCGGTTCACCAAGCCTGTGGTATGGCAGAATATCAAGTGATTCAACGGCCGAGCCAAGTGATGAAACAAACTTAGCCGTTGCCTCAATATTTTCCACAGAATCGTTGCAACCCGGAATAAGTGGAACTCTAATACGCAGTTTCTTCCCCATCGTCGCAGCGTTAGCAATATTGATTAGAATTTGCTCATTGGGCGCTCCTGTAAGCGCCTTATGTTGGTCAGAATCCATATGCTTTATATCAGTCAGTACTAAGTCTGTATGTTCTAATACTTTCTGAAATGTTTCAAAGGTAGTCATTGCACAGGTTTCAATTGCAGTGTGCATGCCCCTACGCTGAGACTCGCGTAAGCATTCAATCAAAAACTCTGACTGCATAGTCGGTTCGCCACCGGAAAATGTTACGCCTCCGTTGGACGTCTCATAAAAATGCCGGTCACGCTCCACTTCATCCATCACCTCATCTACTGTCATGAAACGACCAACAATAGTCATCGATCCAGCGTAACAATGTTCAACACACTCTCCACAGTATGTGCACTTATCACGCTCAATAATAAACTCGCCCTGCGCATCAACAGACAAGGCGTTTTCCGGACATTTTTCAATGCATTTTCCGCATCCGATGCATAAATGAGGAAGACGCATCAACTCCGGTTTCGGACTCATTGATTCCGGATTCTGACACCACTTACAGTGCAGTGGACATCCTTTAAGAAAGACTAATGTTCGAATCCCGTTACCGTCGTGAACAGAGAACCGTTGAATGTCAAAGACTGTTCCGGTTAATGCAGCGTTATCTTTGTCAGACAACCGAAAGGAATGTTGGCGTTCTTTCCACGTCATGTTCTATGTCCTTTGTAACGCGGAGCCGGATACCCCGACTCCGCGGCGTTGCTTAGAAGGTCTGTTCGGTACGGGCAATAATGTCGTCCTGAAGTGATTTATCCAACGCTGTAAAGAATGCACTGTATCCGGCAACTCGGACTACAAGCCCTTTATAGCTATCTGGATTTTCCTGAGCTTCTTCCAACGTTTCACGGCTGATTACGTTATACTGAACATGGAAACCACCATTCTGGAAGTACGTTTCAGTCACTGCTTTCAAGTTATCCAGACCATTTTCACCTTCGAGTGCTGAGGGATGAAACTTCTGGTTAAGCAATGTTCCGTTTGATGCAATTTCATGATCAAGTTTAGCAACGGACAACACTGATGCCGTCGGACCGCAACTGTCGTAGCCTGAGATAGGGGAAACACCATCTGCGAGCGGACTCCAAGCCATGCGGCCATCAGGAGTCGCTGTTACAACAGAACCAAGCGGCACGTTTGCAGAAGCAGGATACAGACCCGGCTGGAACTTGCCACCGCGCGGGTTTTTGTACCGGTTTACTTCGTTGCAATAGATGCCTGCCGCTTCTTTTGCGACGGCATCGGCAAAGTCGTTATCATTACCATACTTAGGGGCGCGGTTTACGAGCATAAGGCGCAAATCTTCTTGCCCTTCAAAGTTATTGTGCAATGCTTCCTGCAACGCTTTAGCGGTAATCAACTTATCTTCAAAAACAAGCTTCTTAATTGCAGCAAGAGAGTCACCGGCGTTAGCAACTCCAACACCCTGTGGGCCTGTAAAGTTGTAAATAGCGCCACCTTCCTGAAGAGACATTCCGCGACCAATGCAGTCTTCTACTAATCCGGAGAGGAACGGTAGCGGACAATGCTTGCCATGGGTCATATCGACAGCGTTATCCGCCGCAGCCATGAGCTTTACGAAATAACTTGTCTGGGCTTCGTAAGACTTCATAACTTCATCAAAGCTCGTAAAGTCTTCTAGCTTACCACTCTTAGGTCCAATCTGCTTGCCGGTACGTCTGTCCACACCGTCATTCAAGCAAAGTTCGATAACTTTAGACATGTTGAAGAACGCAGCGTCATGCCACCCTTCTGTCTTACCGCCAACCTGTGGTTCTACACAGCCGATAATGCCATAATCTCGAGCGTCTTCTCTACTCAGACCTCTAGCAAGAAGAGCCGGAATAATTACACGGTCGTTGTAATATGCTGGGTATCCTAATCCTAGGCGGCTTACCTCTGCGGCACGTTTGTACAGAACATCAGGTGTACCTTCATGAATACGGATGGAAAGAGAAGGAGCATATAATTTTGTGTTCGCACTAGCCTGCAGCACAAGGAAAGACATGGCATTCGTGGCATCAGCACCATCACGGGACTGTCCACCAACAATGAGGTTCATAAACATTGGGTAGCCAGCAAAAGCCATAGTGGAAGCTTCGTCACGAACCTTATTTAATTCAGAGAATTTAACCCACAGCATATCGAGCAGTTCCTGCGCTCTTTCAACTGAGGTAGAACCTTCCTGCAGGAACGGATTCATGTATTGATCAAAGCGCATAGGGGAGATCGAATGTCCGTTTGACTCAATCTGTACAACAAGGTGCACAAACCAGAATGCCTGCAGTGCTTCCTGTAATGTAGTCGCAGGGTGCGCAGGAACCTGACGACAGATACGAGCAATCTCTAATAGCTCTTCTTTACGGTCGCCATCACAGGTTGCAGCTTTTTCTTCTGCAAGAACTGCAAAACGTTCTGCAAAAACGATAACAGCTTTGTTTGCGATAATTACAGACTCAAGAAAACGACGTTTATTTTGAGCCTCAGCATCGGTGAAATCCAACTTTTCAATGGCTTCTTCAGCAGATGCAATTACTGAGAGAATACCCTCAGTGAGTACTTTATTGTAATCAGGAGAAATATGTCCCACACCGTTATAGAAGTAGTTACCCACTGTATAGACAACATCGTTATGCGCTTCCAATGACTCTGGAGGCATAAATGCTGCTGCTATTTCGTTAGTAGTTCGACCATCCCAATATGCGAACGCGCTGCGAAGCTTATCTTTTGTTTCTTCAGAAATAAGAAAAACATCGGCTGTTCTTTTTTCCAGACGATCAAGCTCTTCTTCTACCCACTTGCAGGAAAATTCTGGAAAAATGGGAGCAGAACGCGGCATACTGCACTGGTTACCGACTACTAGTTCCCCATCCTGTATAAAGATGGACATGTTTGTCAGCACGTTTTCCAATGCCCTTGCGCGACGAATCGCAATTGGTTGCCCTTCTGTTGCCTTGTAAGATTCAGTTAAAAGAACAGCTCGCTCTGCACAAATTGCTGGTGCAGTATTAACGAAACGGTCAAGCGCCAGAGAAACGCGGTCTGTTGGGCCATACAGTTTCGGGATCACCATTTTCGGGGGATTAGTCGTCATAAATTTCTCCTTACATATTCCCTGTTAACAATACGCACTCAAGCCAGCATTGGCACAAGCAATGTCTTGCTCCACACTTCCACCACTCACACCAATTCCGCCAATAATTACGTCCTCATGTGCTACAGGGAGTCCACCACCAAAAATCACAAAACGACCCTGTTTGTCTGTTTGGATTCCATACAAACTCTGACCCGGTTGTGCGAGTTCTCCAAGAGTCTCTGTGGAAACCTTTACAGCCACAGCGGTGTAGGCTTTATTCAAGGCAAGATCGATACTAGCCAACAGAGCGTCATCCTGACGAACCTGAGCAATCAAATTTCCACCCCTGTCAACAACGGCAATAACCATTGGGACACCTAACTCATCAGCCTTCTCTTCAGCAGCTGTGATCATTCGTAATGCTGTATCTTTTGATATATCCATTGGAACTCCCGTAACATTTGTTCTGAAAATCTCAGCAGAGCATCTACAGGCAAATGTACATCTAATTATTAAGATGTAACCTGATCCGACGCACCGCCAAACAAAACTTCGTAACAACCAAGAGCGTATCTCACATGTTTATAGGAAGATTTATTCCAAACTAAATTTAATATTACATATCAGATGGTTAATCTAAAAAAATATGTTTCACAGGTTAAAAAGCCCTTCTTTTTGTAAACCACAGTTGACATTCCTTCGCGCTATCTGTTTGTATTCACGTAGATATTCGCTAACCATCTACGTTAACCTGCTGTGTTTGTTTGGTTGACACATGGTTTACACGCTTTAGCATCTGGAGAATGTATGCCTGCAAATACCGCACGCAATAATGATGTTCTATTGTCGTTACATGGAGAAATAGCGTCACTCCAAGAACGCATTACGTTGCTTGAAGCAGAAGAAACCCTGTGGAAAAACCTCGGGCAATCCTGCGACTTTCCGCCCGAATCAAACACTCCTCTTCCCGAAGAAATTCATTTCAAATTCGAAAATATTTTTGATCTTACTGCGATCCAGAAAATTCAAGATTCCTTTGCAGAAGCAACCAATGTGGCTTCAATCATTACAGACCCTGAAGGAAGACCAATCACTAAACCGAGTGGTTTCTGCAGCCTGTGTAATGATGTTATTCGCAAGACTAAGTTGGGACTAAAAAACTGTATGCGCTCAGACGCAGCATTCGGGACGCTTAATCCCCTAGAACCTATCATGCGACCATGCTTAAGCAGCGGACTTCTGGACGGCGGAACAAGCATTTATGTAGGCAAACGCCACATTGCAAACTGGATTATTGGGCAGCGTCGAACATCTTCAGAACCAGATCAAAAGATTATTGCGTACGCTAAGGCGATTGGAGCAGATGAAGAGGCATATCGAACAGCATATGACAACGTACCAATCATGCCTAAAGAACAATTCTACAAGGTATGTAATGCACTGTGCCTCATTGCGAATCAGCTTTCCACGCTTGCACAACAAAATTACCGACAAGCGCAAGCCATTGCCAGACGTCAACAAGCGGAACATGCATTGCGAGAAAGTGAAGAACGCTTCAGACAACTTTCCGATTCCACTTTTGAGGCAATCTTTATCCACCACAAAGGAAAGATACTGGAAGCGAACAAAGCCGCAATCACCCTGTTTGGTTTCACACGGGAAGAACTCATAGGCAGGACAATCAATTCTCTTGCTGCACCTGAATTTAGAGAAGCAATTCGTGAATATTCTGAGCAAGGTGGGAATTTATGGTTTCAGGGGGAATTTCAATGCAAAAATACGCTGTCGATAATCTGTGAAGTGCAAGAGCGAAACATTACGTTTCAAGGCAGAAACGTTCGTGTTTGTGCTGTTCGCGACATCACTCAGCGCATTCAGTCTGAGCAAGAGGCAAAGGAAAAAGAGCAGCAACTTATTCAGGCAGATAAAATGGTCTCGCTGGGGGTTTTAGTTTCGGGCGTTGCACACGAAATCAACAATCCCAACAGCTTTATGACAATGAACTTGCCGCTCATTAATGACGTTTGGCAAAGCATTACGCCTATCCTGGACGACTATTACAAAGAGAACGGGGACTTTCTGGCAGGAGGATTAGAATATTCTTCGTTACGGGAAGAGCTACCGAACCTAGTTTCCCGTATGCAAGACGGCGCATCACGGATCAAGGGAATCGTTAACAACCTGAAAGATTACTCACGTGTTGAGCCAAGCCAATTAATGTGGGACGTCGATATAAACGACATGATCCGCAGCTCTCTTCCTCTTCTGGAAAAACTAATTTCAATGCACACTAACAGCTTTACCACCAACCTCGCTACGAACCTTCCACCAGTACAGGGCAACAGACAGCGCCTTTCACAAGTCTTCATCAATCTACTCGTTAACGCCTGCGAGGCTCTTATCGACAAAGACGACAACGTCACCGTCACATCGCAATATCTTGAAGACTTACGAACAGTTGAAATTGTCGTAGTCGACACAGGAAGCGGTATTCCTGAACATTTATTATCGAAAATTACCGATCCGTTTTTCACGACAAAGCGAGATTCCGGAGGTACAGGTCTCGGCTTATCCGTTTCTTCAGCCATTGTGCAGGAACATTCCGGAACCCTACAATTCATGCCTCACCCCGACGGGGGCACCATTGCACAACTCCATCTACCAATTGCTGACCATGGAGAAAAAGATGTCCGATAACTATCCAAGACACCCTATTTTGCTTGTAGACGATGAAGATTCATGCTCGCCAGCTTCAAAACAACTCTACGCTCTAAAGGGATAGGTAATGTTGTAACAGAAAACGACAGTAGCAAGCTGCTTTCCATTTTGGCATCACAAAGATTCTGTGCGGTTGCGATTGACCTTATGATGCCCAAGCTGTCAGGCGAAGAGCTTATTCCACAAATAGTCACCCAGCATCCTAATATTCCAATCCTTGTAATCTCCGGACTTAATCAGGTAAAAAGTGCTGTTAACTGCATGCGCCTTGGTGCTTTTGATTTTATAGTTAAGACTGAAGAACGCGACACTCTCATCGCCGCAGTTCGTCACGCCATCGAAATGTTTGAGCTACGACAGGAAAACTCTTCACTTCGAGAACGTTTTTTCAAAAAAGAGCTGGACCACCCAGAGTATTTTGAAAATATCGTTACGCAAAATAAAGAAATGCATTCCATCTTCCAATATATTGAGGCAATTGCTGAAACATCCCGCCCTGTACTCATTACAGGAGAAAGTGGTGTCGGCAAAGAGCTGGTAGCGAGAGCTGTGCACAACTCCAGTGGACGTACTGGAGAATTTGTTGCTCTCAACATTGCTGGTCTTGATGATAATATAGTTGCAGACACACTGTTCGGGCACACTAAAGGAGCCTATACAGGAGCAACAAAACCCCGAATGGGGCTTGTAGAAAAAGCAAAGAACGGCACACTGTTTCTTGATGAAATTGGAGACTTGAGCCTCGCTTCACAGACAAAACTCCTACGCCTTCTTCAGGAACATGAATATCTGCCACTTGGGTCAGATATGGCAAAGCGTTCCTCTGCACGTATTGTCGCTGCTACCCACCAAAACCTCAACGAATTACAAGAAAGCAGCCAGTTTAGGCGAGACTTATTCTACAGACTGCGAGGGCATTTACTGCACATACCGCCCCTTCGGGATCGCAAGGAAGACCTTCCTCAACTCATCTCACATTTTGTGCATGAAGCAGAAATCAATTTAGGAAAAATGGTTACATCAAACCCAACGGAACTCGCAGATTACCTATCGCAATACACGTTCCCGGGAAACATACGAGAGCTGAAAAACCTCATACTAGATTGTTCAGGCACCTGTGTTGACGGTTTGTTGAGCACTACGCACGTGCAAAGACTTCTCACCCACTCCTACGATTACCAACCTGAATCTGCAAAAGCACAACAGCCTGAAGCTCCAGTTACATTTGGCTCCACCCTTCCTTCATTAAAAGAAATTCGTGCAGCTCTCATCAACGAAGCCCTCATACGCGCAAACAACAACCAATCCGGCGCTGCGCAGCTTATAGGAGTGACACGTCAGGCAATAAGCAAGTATCTGCGAGAGTAATAAGATTACAGAGAGTTAGACTAAGCACACATGTGTTAAAGATGTAATTTTCTGTATTTAAAAAGATTTTTCATAACAGCATGTTTCTTAACGCTGTCCCAAGCAGCCAATGACATATTTTTGTTACATATGTAGACAGCAAAAATACATTTTTATTGATCGCATATCGTATTAGATCTATAGTCAAAGAAAATTTAGTAAGGGAGACATATATGAAATACGTTCAAGTTTCTCCAGAGATGTGCGCTGAAAAAGACGGTGAACAATACCCTACAAAAGTCATCTGCGAAGCGTGTTTTAACGTCATCATGAGCAATCCGGAGCAAAACCTTATCTCTGCTGATGCAGCAGGAACACCAGAGCCTGAGGCCGAATGTGAGTTCAGAATTGCTCACGACTGTGAATCTCTTTAGCAAACATTGTTAGATCATTAATAAAAGCAACGGGAATTTTCTCGTTGCTTTTTTATTGCCCAATATCTTCCACATACCATGCTCGTCCCTACCATTTCTGCCATCCTTGCCATCTTTGCTGGCTAACCACCTTTTCTATCCTCACTGATCCAATTCAGAAAATACACATCCTCGCTATCTTCAAACTCCGAAGCTGCGTCTTTACGCATCTAATCACAATTCGCCCATATTCTTTCAAAGACTTCACCATTCCCAGTGGAGTCACGTCGCGCATACCTACAACACAAAATTAGATGAAATTACATATCGTGAGATTCTTCGTCATCCATCCGACAACACATTGAGAATTTGAGATTATCTCGTGCTCGAATCAATGCAAAACTATCAAAAATTCACCACAGACACTGCACTTTACTCTTATGATCTCTTTATCCAACTCTAATCGTATCATTTTTTATATTATTTCAATTATACTTTCTCTTTTAGAGTTGTTTTTTCTTTTCATAAATACTCATCACTGATTCATTTACAACTTCTGAGCATAAGTATTTTTTATCATGTACAGCTCAACTTTTTTATTCTATTATCTTGTTTACATATCTTTATTTTACAGGGTGAAAAAATAAGAGTTTTTACCACTTGAACTACGTCCCTTTCGGACATGTTCATTCTCATTAACAAATCAGATCAAACAAACGCGGTCTAAGGTGGTTAAAAATGCAATTATTCAGGTTAGCTGATGTTGCTGCGAATTGCGAAGAACCAAAAAATCGCAGCACAGAACAGGATGCTTCCTCTGAATATTTCACACAGGATTATATTTAATCCTGAACTTGAAACCCCATAAGAACATCCGCACTTACAAAGTGCTTAAAACAAAAATTTATTCCATTTTTTCAGACACTTAAAAAAATAAATTTTAACAAATTGGCGGCAATACATTACACAGCTATCCGCCTAACGGAGAAATTTATGATAACTGCTCGAATCAGTGCACCTACTAAAGAAGCTTGCCAGTTACCAGCAGATTGTAAGCATACTGGCGTACAAAAAAACGACCAGACTATTTTTGTTTTTTGTCCTGTTAAAGATAAAGAACGGATACATAGTACTCTTTTGCAAAATAATATTTTGCATAGAATTAACGAGTATTCTGCTTCTTTCGACTCTGATTCTATTCTTTGCCACTTTAAGAGCTGGAACTTGCCAGCAGTGCAGCAAAATCAGTTAATTGACGCCACTAAAACTGGGGCTTGGGTCGAACCGCTTACATGCTTTTTAGACAGATACTTGGGATATACTGAAATAGAGTTATTACACGAGCAGTACTTTCTTCATCAAAAAGCATTTCCCATTTTATCTCGCAAACGGCACGCCTTCATCAAACGTATATTTGATGTAACTTTCGCCTTACTACTACTAATCTTCACATTACCAATCTGCCTGCTCACCGCATTGGCAATCAAATACGAATCAGAAGGCCCTGTTCTTTTTAGACAACGCCGAACAGGACAACATGACAAAGAATTTGATGTGATCAAGTTCAGATCAATGAGCATTGATGCTGAAAAATATGGGGCACAGTGGGCTTCTCAAAATGACAGCAGAGTTACCAAGGTGGGAAATTTTATACGAAAAACGCGCATTGATGAACTACCTCAGCTCATCAATGTCATCAAAGGCGAGATGTCTCTCATTGGTCCACGCCCAGAACGAGAAGTTTTTATCCATGAATTAGAAAAAGTAATCCCGTACTACCGCTTCCGCCACACCATCAAGCCCGGAATATCAGGCTTGGCACAAGTAAAATATGCATACGGCGCTTCAGTTGAAGATGCGATGTGGAAGCATAAATACGATACGTATTACATTAAGCACCACAACATGCTCTTAGACATTAAAATTCTTCTATGGACCGTCAAGACTGTCTTATTCAGGATGGGACGATAGCCTTCTCTCTACTATAGCAAATATCAAATGCATTATTACTGCAATATCTAAAAATTTTGTAAAGAATTAGAAAGAGTCTATACAACTTTATACCATTATACATCATCAGTAGACATATTATAGGGCAACACTAATAAGGGAAGCTTTACAAATGAATATAGTTGTTGACGGACGTATGATTAATCATTCTGGAATCGGTGTTTACACTAACGAACTATTAACGTTGCTTAATGATAAATCCTATTCCGTTGTGGTTTTACTTAGTAAAAATGATGCTTCAAAGTTCGGCTTTAAGAATTTACACGTAAAAACAATTGAATTCGGTAGATATTCTTGGAAAAACTTATTCTATTTGCGCAAGCATATTAAAGATTCCGATATTTATTTTTGTCCTTTTCTTTCTATCCCCCCCGTTTTCTCTTCAGTTCCTGTCGTAACAACAGTTCATGACCTCTGCCCTGTATCCGAACGTAAAGTTTTTGGTACACGAGTTGCGATAGCGTATTGGGCGATAATGCTCCTTCAGCTTGTTGTAAGCAGGCAAGTTGTCACCATTTCAAATTTTACGCGCTCAGAAATCAGCAAGTGGTTCTGTAGCCTCTTCGACGATAAAGTGTCTGTCGTCTCGAATGGCTTGTCTGTTAAAGAGCAACCCAACCATACAAAATCAACATATCCCGTAGACTCTCCTTATATACTCACCGTTGGAAATATTAAGCCTCATAAGAACATCATGAACTTAGCTAGAACATTCTTGCAAAGTAAATGGTGTACCACACACCGACTGGTAATCGTGGGCGATCATCAAGGGTTCCGCACGAAAGAACGGGATATAATGATTGATGACAGCCGTATTATTTTTACAGGTAAAATTTCTGATGCTGAATTAGATCAACTGTATCAACACGCGAGCTTATTTGTATATCCGTCTTTTTATGAAGGGTTTGGTTTACCTTTGCTCGAAGCTATGTCCTACCAATTACCAATTGCATGCTCGTCCATTCCTCCATTTCAAGAAATTGCCGGAGACAGCGTAACGTATTTTAATCCGCACCATCTCAATTCTTTTTGGAAGAATCTAAAGTCCTTCGACTCTTCAAACCATTACGATGAAATTCTTAACAAATACACATGGAAAGCAAACTTAGAAAAGTTATTAACTATTTTTAAGCAGTCTTCTTCTACTGGCCATCAGAACCTTACGCATGAGGGATAGAACATGAGCAAAAAAATACTACAGCTAGGAAAACTCTTCCCTCCGTTTTTTGGTGGCATTGAAAGTGTATCTTATGAACTTGCATTAGGAATTAAAGCGGCAGGACATGTTAGCGATGTATTATGCGTTAACGAGGTAGGAAAAAAAGATTCTTTTGATGATGTTCGCGGCGTGCATGTCACGCGCTGCGCTTCTTTTTTTAAATTTGCGAGTGTGTATTTTTCTCTCAGTTATATTCTAAACTGGATAAAAAGCAGAAAAAAATACGATGTTATTCACGTCCATTGTCCTAATCCATTAGCAAACATCGCACTACTTTTCTTTCCTACACGCGCTCATGTTGTGGTTCATTGGCATAGTGATATTGTTAAACAGAAAAAACTAAAAGTTCTGTATCAGCCCCTTCAAAACTGGCTATTGAAGCGTGCAAACAGAATTATTGCTACGAGTGAGGTCTACGCAAAATCTTCTTCAGATTTACAGCAGTTCCTGCATAAAATTTCGATAATCCCAATCGGTATCGACCCGGACAAACTTGAAACAACAAGTGACGGTGTTGAAGCCATCAGATCAAGATATCAGAATAAGAAAATTGTTTTTTCCTTAGGACGGCATGTATACTATAAGGGCTTTAAATACTTAATCTCGGCTGCCAAAGAGCTGCCTGAAGACTACATCATACTACTTGGCGGCACTGGGAATTTATCCTCTGAACTGTATCAACAGGTTGAGCAGTATGGTCTTACAGAAAAAGTTCAATTTTTAGGAAAGATATCGACAGAAGAATTAGGCGATTACTACTCAGCTTGCGATGTTTTCTGCCTTCCATCCATTGAACGCTCTGAAGCATTTGGCGTGGTTCAACTTGAAGCTATGAGCTTAGGAAAGCCAGTGGTGTCGACTTCCATTCCCGGTTCGGGAGTAGGATGGGTTAATAAAGATGGTATATCAGGAAGAGTCGTTTCACCTAAAAACGTTACAGCGTTACGTGATGCAATAGTAGAGCTTTGTGACAATCCAATTCCTCAAAAGACTATTCAACAACACTTTACGAATAACTTTTCTTCATCTGTTATGGTGAACCGCACGTTAACACTCTACAGTCAGCTACTGTAAATGTTACTGCAATTTCTTAACTGATATTGAATCTAGAAAAAACAGTTTTGAGTTGTTCTTTGTTACAACCTAACCGAACAACTCAAAGCAACCCCATACGATTGTGATTGTGACTAAAACGCAGGTAATAATTGAACTTAATTCCCTCATCACTTATTAAAGAAAGTATTCAAATAATATATGAATCAAAATATAATCAATAACAAGTGGGGCTTCGCACTAGGTCTGAGTTAATAACGGGAACGGCCAGATCTTCAAGTGGGTAACAGCCTCCACTATCTCCATAGAAAGAGCTCTACAAATGTAGAGCTCTTTCTTCGTACCATTCATCATATGATTCAATTTTATTGCTGAAATCCAGCGTAGTCAGGAAAGCTCTATTGCAGAGCACAACCCACGGCTGGCTAGCCACTTCTCATTTCAAACTTCTCTACGACACCAGACGCCTTGCCAAATCAAAATTTCAATCGTGGATGCCGCTACGATCCCGCCACAAAGACGCCTTCTGCTAACAGCATGAAAATATAGTTGTTAAAAGCGACCGCAATTTTTCATTCATGGCTTCATCTGATGATCAAAAATTATACTTTTAGGAATAATTATTTGTCAGGTGGATTTTCCTCAAACTTCAAGTAATTTCTTGCGAATAGCCCTTCTCCGCCGCACCCGCCAAGATTCGGTTTTGGGTTGGTCACCACTGTACGTAAAAGAAGCGGCTCCAAGCAACAACCAAAAATAACTTCGTTGCATACTAGATTCAAGAAGCAATCCAATCAACATAACTACTACGATATTCCGCAATGTTGCATCTGTCGCTTTGCCCCTGAGGCCGCAGAATAAATAGCACAGAAAAGATAACAAAAGAAGTATCCCGCCCTCGGCGGCCATCTCAATAAATACGTTTGTTGCAGGAGAGTGTGCAATATTATGGTATGGGAAAAAATCTGGATAACTATTTCTGATTGCTTCAGCTTTATCAAAACTGGCGTACGCTCCCGGGCCTATGCCATGAATGACATTATTCTGAAACACATCCAGAGCGACCAGCATTCTTGGATAGCGATTTCCACCCCGCTCAACACACTGTTGGAAGACATTATCACTTTCCAAAATTCTTCGAACAGTCACTGCAACTAGGTCATCGCTTATTTGAGCATACAGCCCAAGACCAATCCCCATGATAGTCAAAAAAATCCCCATCCGTACTACCGACTTGATCGAAAGAGAACTCAGGTTGCTTACAATTATTGTTACCAAAACTAGCAACATCAAATTTGCGCTCATGGTTATTTGTACCGCCATGAGAATCAATATCCAGTCAGGCCAACTTACTGCTATATGTTTTTTAGCTGTAATATAGAGATATGGCGTCAACGCTATCGCCCAAAAAGAAGGCTCGTAAAAGAAAAGAGAGACCCTTGCTTGCAAGCCTAATGCTGCAATTAAAATACCTGCTAAAATCTGAGCCCGTGCACAGAGAACCAGCCCTGCCTTAAACCCTTCAGGACTCAATGAAAAAAGAGCCTTCCCCACGCTCGCCACACAAACAATATTGAAGAGCAGCAGAAAAGTGTAGGCAATACTTCTTGAAGGTTCTACCGAATACAGCGAGCTGAATATACACGAAGCAACTATTCCGATTACACAAAGTAACTCTCCCCTTGTGTAATAGATATGTCTGCCAAGTAAAAAATACAGGCACAAAAAGATTCCTGTTGCAAGCTTCAACTGCCCAAATGGAAATGATACCGCAATGGTGTCAGCGCCTGCCCAGAAGTACGCGATTGCAACCAGCAAGGCTACGGAGGACTCTGTAGCCTTAAAATGGCCGTTCTATACAATTGATCGCGGCAGTATATGGTAGGTAACAATTCAAAAGACACTCTCCTAGGCAGGAACGAGGCTCGTCACACCATGTTTCACAGACGATCTATTAAGAAATAGCACTGTAAGATTCATAAATACCATTCCTAAAGGAATTGCTTGAACCTTCAGGAGGCCGCTTAGCGTAAACACAGTGCCTACAAAAACCAACGCGCCAATACTCTGATTTATAATGATACTTCGATCAGCACCCACCGAATACAATTGATAATGTGAGACAAGTCCGAACACTTGTAATGAAACAGCAGCAAGCAGCGTTGGTAACAGATACATATTTTCTAAGAAAATATCCTTCTTCAACCACGTTACGTAGCCGTATATAAAGAGATAACAAACAGGAATGAAAACGAGAACGAGCAAGAAAATATGCAAATACATTTTTTGGGCAAGGCCAAAAAACGCTGTGTATTTCTTTTCCTGCCAATTTTTGATTTGTTGAGGATAGTTGAAATGGAAAATACAAGCGTCTGCGAAAGGGACAAGCGCGCTGACGACACTGAAAAATAAGGTATAAACACCCAAAATTTCAGCTCCACCAATCCGGTCAACCAAATACCTGTCAATGGTATAGACCCCTTGTGCAATTAGCGTCGAATATAAAAAGGGCAAAGAACTCAACACGCCTTTTTTTATCCACTGAAAATCAACGGTCTTAATCCGCTTAATTTCAATATCTCTTTGTATAAACAATACTCCCAGAAAACATGAGGTCGCAGAACCAGCCAACCATGTGCAAAAGAGTACTTTCAATGTTCTAAATTCTGGAACTATCAGACATAGAATGATCAAAACAATCGGCCAGATTCCACTTCTGAGAAACAACAATAATGTTGCCTGTAGCGGTTTTGATAGCGCTATTAGCCACCGTTGTTGCTCTTGAGAAATATGTTCCGCCAGCATTATGGGAAAAATCAATACAAATAACTCAAAGGGAATTATTTCAGAAAAAATCAAATATGACGCAACAGGAATCAAAAGTAAGTACATCAATAGATGAAAGATGAGTTGTTGTTGAATGATCCAGCTATGGCCCTCTTCCGTCTTAACCAATAGCCTTGTTGTATATGAATAGAACTGGCCACCAACTATTTCGTTACAGTACGCCACAGTAACTAAAATTAATCCATATGACCCAAGGTCACTGAGTGAAAAGAATTTTGCCAAAAAAAGTGTAAGAAGCAATTTAGAAACTAATGTTGCTCCTCTCATGGCAAGATTCGTCATGCGTTGAAAAAACAAATAATACTCCAATTTGCTTATCACAACTGTTGGTGGCTACAGGCACATTAAGAAAAACAGCCAACGACCTCTTCAAATGCAAATCGTATTTTTTCTAGATTCTCTCGCTCTGTCACAGCCTCAAAACTACGGCTATCAGCAAAGTTTCCTTCAAAACTATTACACAAAATGCGCTCAAGTTTTTTGATCCTGCTTTGTGGAGAATTCTCGATCTTACTGCTCAACGAAAGCAGCTCCTCTACAGAATCTTTGTATGGATTAAATTGATCCACCACCATGAGGTCACTAAAATACATTTTACTGGCCGTTACTGCGGGAACCCCAAGCAACGCAGCCTCAAAGCAGCTTGTGCCTGTAACTGAAATTACCATGCTGGCTTTCTTTATGAGCTGGTGACTGTCCTCTTTAGGACTCACTAACACCACGCCAGAAATTTTAGATAACTCTTTGTAAAACCCTTTAGGTCGGCAACCTACAGAGGGAAGATGCTCTTTAACCAAAATCTTATATTTTGCAGGAGTGGTTTTTGATATTGCCTGTATAAATTCTATCTGGTTGGCAAAGGTGTTCCCATAAACGTCTATGCTTGATTCAGGTTGAACATGCAGGGTTATTAATATGTACGAAGAAGGCACTACCATCTCAGCTGGAAAGACAACGGATGTTTCAAGCAGAGCTTTTCGTAAAATAGCCGTTTTTACTTTATCAAGAATCAACTGATGCAAACTTGGGGTGCACATTGAGTTCTTTTTCCCGGATACCATCATGCGTACCTGTCGAAAAAGTGAAATAAGATTTTGCTTGTTTGCAATATTAGCTGGTTCTTCTAAATAAAAGTAATCGGGCTTTTCCCCTTTATTCACAACAGCAGAAAAGGCATCAGATGCAATCTCTTCCATGTTACAGGCATTTTCTCGCTGGTACATATCATCGGGTGACAGATATTCAAAAAAACAACTTCGGGATGAAGGAATACGGACTGTCTGAGGGAAGTAGTTTTTTATCTTTAAAACCTTGGCAACCTCTGCAATCACAATCTCTTGAGCCCACGTTGATTCTTGAAAAATGACGCTAACATCATGCTTTGTCAGGAACAAATCAACGCTTTGAGCGATAAATCCTAAATAACAAAGAGCCTGTTCGTAGCTCTTTTCCTTAAGAATACGATCCATCGAAATAATTCTATTTAATTTCACAGAGAACTGCTTTTCATAACGCAAAGCTATTTCATAAAGCTCAGCATGTTCATGCTGTAAGCTCTCAAACTTCTGCATAGAAATATCACAGATGCGCTCAGCTGGAATTCCATGCTTTGTATAGTAGTCCAATTCCGTCTTCTGGGCGCAGAGAATGTAAGGAACCAACAAAGAAGAACTGTTTATAGCTTCAACCCATGTTCGCGTAGTCAAGTAGCTTTCAACTATAGCAATATTTTTCATATGCTCATCCATCTTTAATGTAATATGTCCCAACTCACTGGCGTACCCATTTCAAGATCAGTGCTCGCTTTTCGCCCAATTACAGTCTCTAAGTAACGAGGGTGTAAGCCATTTCCAGGACGAATCGAGCGTACATTCTGCGAAGTAAACAACTCCCCTTTTTTCATATCCTTAACAACAAAAAGAGAACGTCTTACAGCTACAGTTTCTTTTTCCTTCTCCGTCAGCTCATAGTTGACATGACCTAACGCTTTTTCAACAACTCTGATGTCTTGAACCAACTGTTTGAACTCATGCGGTTCCATAGAAAAACTAGAATCCGGCCCACCATCTGCTCTGGAAAGCGTTACATGCTTTTCCACTACTTTAGCGCCAAGACTCACCGCAGCCACAGCTACCGCAGAGCCCAGCGTGTGGTCAGACAACCCGACAGGACAATTAAACGTTTGCGCCAAGTTTGGAATTGTCAAAAGGTTAGCCTCTTCCGGTAAAGCTGGATAAGCGGAAGTGCATTTTAACAATACAATTTCCGGACAACCGCCTTCCCGTAACGTGCTGACCGCCTCATGAATTTCAGAAAGCGTTGCCATACCTGTAGACATAATTACAGGCAGTTCAGTCGAAGCAATTTTTTTAAGTAACGGGATATCAATAACTTCGAAACTTGCTACCTTGAAACAAGGAACACCCACATCCATTAAATAATCAACGGCTGTATTATCAAATGGAGTTGAGAAACAATCCATTCCCAGCCCATTGGCGAGAGTCTTAAGGTGCTGGTGCCAGTCCCACGGCATATATGCTTCTTCATATAAATCATAAAATGTTCTTCCAGCCCAACAGGATGTGCCTTCAATTTTGAAGTACGGCTGCGACGACGGAATCGTTAAGCTGTCTGCAGTATACGTTTGCAGCTTAATGGCATCAGCACCAGCGTCAGCTGCTGCTTTGATGATTGCTTCAGCTCTTTCTATGCTGCTATTATGATTAGCCGAGAGTTCAGCTACAATATAAGTATGTTGTTCTTTAAGCATTTTCTTAAAAAAGTTAGTTTGCGACACTAAAATCTCCTGTTACGATCTCTACACATCTATCAGGACCAAGGTGAAAAAACGTATCAAGGCAAGCCATAAATGGTACAAACTCTGAGTTTTGCTGTGCATACTCTATGAGTTCAGGGTGATGATAGCGCACGGCGATATTTGAATCTTGAAACGCCTCTTCAATCCCATACGCTTTCCCGTTACCTCCTGAAACATACTCCGTAGCTCCGGCTAGCACGCAAAGATCTCTTATCTTTTCGGGCCCGTAATCAGCGCATTCCCCTCGCTTCTCTATATCCGTGGCAAGAGCTAGCTGAGGGGTAAACCCTAAGTAGGAACACAGCACTTCGAGTTGACTACGAATGACCCTTGTATAATCCCCATCACTCTCAAGGAATGTCTCTAAAATTCTTTTTTCAAGCATATCCAGAAGAGAACTGTCATAGTACTTCGCATCAGCGTAATACCTTTTCACTACCGAAATATGATCGGTAATCCACTGACTGTCCTGTATCTTTGTATTGCATATTAACGCCCTGCTTGAAGAGCTGATCGGAACTGTCAACCATTTGGAATCAG
>NZ_WYDS01000026.1 GCF_009914765.1 Halodesulfovibrio sp. MK-HDV
ACCTGCTTGTGACGGGCGATGACATAACGCTTGATGCAGGGCATAACCCTGTATTTGTACATGATGTGGACTGCATTGCGCAGGATTTAGTGCATATGATTCGTGAGACGGGGTTACTTGTGGAGCTGGTGGCGAACAAGGATAAGCGCAAGCGTTCTGCGAATCTTATTAAGCTTGAAATTGCTATTGAGGAAGACGACCGAATTAAGCCTGGTACTGTGTACATAGAAGAGCCGGAGCTTGGTGTTTTTTATGTACTAGCGGAGACGCTTGAGTTTGGAGAATTTTCCCTGCAGCTGGAGGCAAACTAGTGGCAGAGCATAGAAAGATATTTACTGCCATGCTGCAAGATGCCGGTGTGCCTGTAACAGAAGAAGCAATGCAGCAGCGCTGGAATACAATTAACAGCGAGCAGGGCGGCATTATTCAAAATGACAGTAAGTGGAGCCCGTTTTGGAGGCTGATTACTGCTGTTGTTACAGAGCCGTGTAAGCAACTGGTGAAGCTGCTTGTTGAACATGCGTTGCCTAATGTTTTTTTACGATACGCAAGCAACACATGGCTTGATTTGTATGCTTGGGGCGTGGATGTGGAGCGAAAATCCGGAGTGAAGGCGCAGGGGCAGCTTGTTGTTACCCGTACCGTGAGCACGGGAACTTTGTTTATTCCAGCTGGTACGGTTGTGGAGAGTCCGCCAATCAACGGCTATGTTTACAGGCTTGTGAGCGATGCAGATGTATCCATTGCAGACGGGCAGATTACAAGGCTTTTACCTGTAACAGCAGAGCAGATTGGCAATGCTTACAACCTTGGGCCGTCGTATTATTCAATTCTTCCGGTGGCTATTACGGGAGTTGCTTCCGTCACAAACAACGCGGATTGGCTGCACGTTTCAGGCGCGGATACAGAAGAGGACGAACCGCTGCGGCTGCGTTGTCGTAATCAATTTTCTGCGGTCGGGCAGTATCATCATGATGCGGCGTACACGGCGGAAATCTCCAGCTTTGCGGGCATTCGTCCGGATTATCTTTTCTTTGAGCATGATGCCCCGCGTGGTGCCGGATCTGCCAATTGTTATGTGATGATTGAAACTGGCGTACCCACGCAGGACGTTGTGGACACCATCAACACACACATTTGCGATACCGGAAACCACGGACATGGCGATGACCTACGCTGTTTTCCTATGCCCACAACTGCTGTGCTGCTGACAGTTACGGTGCATCCTGTGGCGCATCTTTCTGATGAAAAACAGGAGGCGCTGCGAGTTGGTGTTGAGAATATGGTGCGCTGTGCCTTTAGAGAAAACACAGATTTTACCGTTTCCAAAACATGGCCGCTTGGTCGTTTTTCCTTCTCTCGCCTTTCCGATGAACTGCACAGCCAGTTTGTTGATTTACAGTCTGTAGAATTCTCCCGTGATGACATTGTGAGCGAGCTTACTTTGCCTATGCTTTCTACTCTTACAGTTCTACTGGGGGCAGAATAGTGCAGCTACCGTTTTGGTTTTCTAAAGAGCAGATTAGCGCGCTTGCTGCTGCCTGTTCCCAATGGTTTGCTAAGCTCACAGAGTGGGCAATGTGGCCAGCCGTGCAGAGTAATCCGGAAACATGTGCAGAAGGTGTACTCAACCTTATTGCATGGCAGCGCGACATAGACCGCTTTAAAGGTGAGCCGCTGAGTCTGTTCCGAAAGCGCGTGAAGTATGCCTACATTAACGCCAAAGACGCAGGAAGCGTTGCCGGATTCAAGCGCATCTTTATGCGGCTTGGTATTGGCTATGTAGAAATTGAAGAGCGCATGGACGGTGTAGATTGGGACGTGGTGGATATTCAGTTATCCGACTCTCAGCTGGCTGAAAACCAACGGCTGCTCACCGTACTTATTCAGCATTACGGGCGCACCTGCAGGCGATATAGATGGACAGTAATTACACCTGTTCCGCTGCAGATAACTGCTATTGAATTTAACAACGACTATCAGGACATTTTAGCCGTATCCGAGGGGCAATAATGAGTACTGTAATTACCGCTGCCGGTGAAACATTGATTGCGCAGAAGCATATTTCCGGTGAAGCGCTGGTTATCGATCGAATCATTTTAGCCAACATCCCGGGGCTTGATGTTTCTTTGCCTGTGGATCCGGAGCAAGGAAAACCCTCCGCCAACAAAATTGTTTACGACTACGTTATTCCGCAAGACTACAAGGGCTTCGTTAATCCGAATCAGGTTGTGTATTCCATGCTGCTTGGAAGTGAAGTGGGAAACTTCCAATTTAACTGGCTTGGCTTGTTTTCTTCTGCAGAGAATGCCCTTGTAGCTGTTACGCATTTACCCGTTACAGAGAAATGGCAAACGGATAAGGGCAGCAATACGCTTGGGAACAACCTTACCCGTAACTTTCTACTCCAGTTCTCCGGAGCGAAGGCCGTAACCAACATTACTGTTGAGGCTAAAACATGGCAGGTAGATTTTACTGCGCGTCTTCGATCTATTGATGACCGTGAGCGTTTGAGTAACCGCGATATATACGGGCGTAGTTGCTTTTTTAATGACGGGTTTAATCTGGTAAAAGAGAGTGGAAAGTACAAGCTTAAAGCTGGAGTCGGCTATGTAGACGGCCTTAATTGCGTTCTCGCAAGTGATCTACAGGTTGCGGTTTCTGCGCTGCCTAAAAATGTTTTTATTGATGTGTCGTTGCAGCAACAAGGCAGTAATGTTCTGCCGGTGATTGCTCCAAAAATTGGGAGCAACTGGGAAGATTATACGGACGGAAATAACGTACGGCATTACTGCATTAAAGTTGCAGAAATCAGCGCTGCAGGAGTGATTAATGATGTTCGCAGAGCTGAGGGCGTTACCAGTGATCTGGTAGAATACCTAAAGCGCAGGACAGATACTCACGCGAACCGCAAGGATGATCCGCATAATACGTTGGCCAAAGTGCGGGCTCTTTTTAGCAGCTCCACTACAAATGCCAGCTCTTCCAGTATCGCCACACCATTGGCTATTAAGACTGTTAATGACAGCCTAAGTACACACAAGTCTGCAAACGATCCGCACGGTGTTGTTGCTAAAGTAAAAGCTTTGCTGACGAGTTCAATTACCAGTTCCAGCACAACTACATTTGCGACACCGAGAGCAGTTAAGACTGTTAACGATTCGTTGAATGCCCATAAGTCGAGTAATGACCCGCATGGCGTAGTAGCAAAAGTTAAGGCGCTACTAAGCAACGCTACTACAAGCTCAAGTACGACAACCTTTGCCACTCCTAAAGCAGTAAAAACAGTTAACGATTCACTGAATGTTCATAAGGCGGGCAATGATCCACACGGTGTAGTTGCCAAGGTAAGGGCGCTGCTTACCAGTTCCGTCACCAGCACAAGTACAACCATGTTTGCAACGCCAAGGGCTGTGAAAACTGTTTATGACCATTTGAATACGCACAAAGCCGCAAGTGACCCACATAGTGTTGTGGCAAAAGTAAGGGCTTTGCTTACCAGTTCTGTTACCAGCACAAGTACAACTCTGTTTGCAACGCCAAGGGCTGTGAAAACTGCGCATGATAAGGGCATATCAGCGTATAACCTTGCGAATACAAAAGTGAACAAGGTTAATATGGTAGTTTTTACCAGTTCGGGAACTTACCGAAAGTCGCCAAACCTTATTGCGGCAGAGGTCATAGTCACTGGTGGCGGGGCTTCTGGTGGTAAATTGTATTACAATGGTGCAGGCGGTGGTGGTGGTGCGGGAACTTCAATAAAAACCTATAGTGCTGCCGAAATTCCTTCCTCTGTTTCAGTTGTCGTTGGTGCTGGCGGCATAGGTAATGCTGACAATGGGCATAACGGCGGTAACTCAAAATTTTTGAATCAAATCGGGGGAGGCGGAATGCAATCACATTTATATCACAGTGGTGGTGCTGGTGGGACAGGCGCTGGTGGAGACATAAATTTACGTGGCTCTGGTGGGTCTGTCGGAGATCATGAGGCAGCGGGCGGTGCTGGTGGTGCCTCTTATTGGGGTGGTGGTGCCCTTGGTTCAATGGATGAGTCACTAGACTATCTGCATGGATCTAATGGCGGCGGTGGTGGTGGACGCGATGAAATGGCGGTTCAGTCCGGCAATGGAGGCAAGGGATTAATTGTAATTAAAGAATTTTTGAAGGGGTAGCATCGTGCCAACATTTGTAAGTCCTGATGGGAATTTTGAAGTGTGGGAAGTTAAGCCAACAGGTTATTTTGAGGTTGAAGAATGGGAACGTGATCATCCGGCTCCTCAACAGTCAAAAGCAGAAAAAGCCCAACAGCGCATAACTGAAATCCAATCCCTCCTTACCGCCAATGACCTCGCTTCCGTTCGCCCACTGCGCGCAAAACTTGCAGGTACATCTACAGACTTTGACGACAATCGCCTTGCAGAGCTCGAAGAGCAGGCACAGGCGCTGCGTGCAGAATTGGTAACGCTTAGTGCTGTGGTCTAATATTTTTTTTGCTCCGACCGGAGCGAGCATTCATAGTTCTTTGTCTCCTGTGCTGTCCGGAGCTGCTGGCGAACTGGCTGGCAGCAAAGGGCGGCTTTCTTCTATTACTGGAGTTGTGCCGGCTGCGCGTAATCCACTTTCTTCGGGTGCGGCAACTGTTGCGACTTTGCGAAGTGCGTTGATTGATCTTACGGCGCAGTCGGGGCGCTGCGTGTGCGTGCATCCGTATGTGCATACGGTTGGGCATCGGCGCGGCGAGTACAGTTATCTTACTCCTAACGATGCGCTCAAGGCGCTCGGCAATAAGCTTGTTGATGCGGAGGAAACGCTGCCTTCCGGCAAACTGGGAGCCGTGTTTGTTCTGCTGTATGGCGCAACGCATTCGGATTTTGTGAAGCAGCTTAATGCGTTTTTGCAGGTGTTTCCGGTAACGGAATTGCAGCTTGTTATGCGTCGGGCAAATGCGCTGAACACGCACGAGGAAGATAAATTTATTACTCCTGCAGGACGCATCTGGCCGGAGTTTCAGCAACGGGATCTGCGGCAACACGGGGCGGTTCGTTCAGTGGATTCGCGTCTTGGTCGCCTTGTGGCAGTGGGCGAAGGATACAACGAATCAACCACGCCGGAGGCACAGCTTGCGGCGCTTATGGATAAGAAAGCAGCGCATATTCAGCAGGCAGAACAGGCATGGCAGCAGCTTGTAGAAAGCATGAAGGGCGGCGCAGGAAAAGCGCTGTATCGTGAAGGCAGCCTTGCAGGGCTTCGCGGTGAATTGCTTAAAAGCGGCACGCCTTCAAGCGTGTACAAACTGAGCGCTGCCATGTGTTGGCTCGCGCGCCCGCCGCAATTGAAGGTATTAAGGGAGGTGCTTGGGCTATGACAGAATATTTGCAGCTGAGCGGATTCAATGTACCAGGCTACAATTTGACCGTCTCCGGAGAGTTGGAAATTCGCACAGAAGATCTTTCCGGAGAAACAAGCGGCACTGCGCGTGTGGATAAAGGCGTAAAGCCGAAAAAGCTGAGCGTATCGACCAATATTCGATGCGAGGATGCAAAACAGTTGCGCGAGTTAATCCGCGTAATAGAAGCACGTGGCGAGCATGGCGAGGGCAAGGTGTACAACATCACAAACCGCGAGGCCAACGCCGCAGGCATAAAGCAGGTGCGCGTCTCCGATCGTTTTAGTTGGAAGCCCATAGAAGGGCAGCAAGCGTGGGCGGTTTCCTTCACCTTGCGAGAATATTTGAGTGTTCCGGAGAAAGCGGAAAAGCGTGAAAAAGCACCGGAGCCGGTAGCGCAAAAGAGTGAAGGCGCAGCCATTGTCCCAAAACAGGAAGGCTCGCCACCTGCGCCGCAGACAGCCGAAGCCGCACAGGAACCATTAACAATGCTCGAAAACATTCTGCATAAAATAGACAGGGCGCTGGCATGAAGCTGCGAAAATCTCTCTATATCGGCGGTAAACCCTGCAAGCTTGTGGAAGATGATGTGCGGCTGGAACTCAACACGTCCGGTCGTGCGTTGTTTCGTGTGCAGTCGCCGCGTGTGCTTAGCGGCATAGTGCAGTTTCGGCTCGGCTATTCCAGTCAGAACAAGGACCAGCTATTTTTCACCGGCTACATTGAAAGCAGCCATACGGTGGATGCTGCAACGCAGAAGATTTTTTGCAGAGAAATGGCGGCAGCGCTAAGCTATCAGCTTCCCATAAGCCTACGACATCCTACCTTTCGCGATGTTCTGCGCGCCTACAGCGACAAAACAGACCTTGCCTTTACTGTTCCGGAGCAGCCGTATGCAGATCGCAAAATTCCGCACTTTCATACTCTCGGCAGTGGCTATCACGGCATGGATCAGCTCGGCGCGGTGTTCGGCATAGAAGACTATTTCTGGCAGCCGCAGCCGGACGGTTCTGTCTTTGTCGGGTCGTGGAAACATAGTCGCTGGGCAACACGGCCAGTGGAGATAGAGGAAAAGTTTTTTACAGGCGTAACAGCAGCCGGAGCAAAGGTGCTTCCGGTAATTCCTGCGCTGCGTGCGGGTGTGTTGCTGAATGGGCAGCGTGTAAATTCGCTACAGTTAACAGGCCATGAGATGGTGGTGGGGTAAAAAAGCAAGGGAAGAATGCGTGAATAGCTCTGGGGGGTGTTTCTTCCCTTGCTTTTAGTCGTTGCCCCAATTGTAGGGCAAGCAACATTAGAAGCGTGTAGGCTTTGCAGGGGGAGTATAGTGATCAGAGAGGTTAAGAAAAGGTTAAGATTAGGGAGAAATGGTAGGTTTTAGCAAAATTAATGGTGGGTTAGAGTGTTACTTGTTTAAACTAGGTGTAAGCTCATTAAGAAAAGAGTGCTTAGGTTTTTTGCTTAGCTGACAGCCCATAAGATGATGGTGGGATAGTAGGGAGAGGGCAGACAAGCGCTTTTTTGGCGTAGAAAAAAGCACAAGAACCCTCCCCCCTTTTCTGGGTATGCCCTACCAATAGGGCAATTTCTGTTTAGCGACTGTTCACTTAAACAGTCAAGCCTTGATAGTAAATTTATTGAATAGTTGTGGGTGGTTTAACTATGCGTGACCTCATTAAGAAAATTGTGCTGCGAACCTTTCCGGAGCTGACTGCGGGCTTGCATCTTGATCGCTACGCGCGAGTAATAAAAGTGTGTGATGCACCGGAGAATGGCGGCACAAGCGAGCGGTTTAGACCGCGCTACGCTGTAGATGTGGAGATTCTTACGCCGGAAGGCACGCGGGACAAAGCATTCCCCATTTACGAGGCAGTACCGCTGCCCGTGCCGATAGGGGCAGGCATGGAGTCCGGCCTGTTTGCTTTTCCAGAAGCAGGCGTGTTGGTTGTTCTGGGCTTTGCCTATGGTAGAGCCGATCATCCTGTTATTCGGCAAAGTTACCCGATGGGGCTTTCTCTACCACAGTTAACTAACGGCGAACTACGTTGGCAGCAGTCTACCACAGTTTACCAGAGTGCAGATACGCAAGGGAACTGGCTGCGAACCAGTGAGGCAACAATTACGGATGACAGCCTGCGGCATGTGCGGCGCTGTGTGGAAGCCGTGGACGAGCTTTCGCGTGAGCTACGCACCATAGCGGAGAATAGTTCTGAAGAAATAGGCGGCGTAAAAACAGTAGAAGCCCTGGGCGCTATGAATCTTACATCCGGCGGGCGCACAAACATAGCAGCCGTGGATAGTCTGAACCTGACAACAGCGCGTGATCTACGCTGCGTAGTGGCGGACAATAAACGCGTAGCAGTGGGTAAGAATCAGCAAACAGAAGTTAAGGGCAGCCGAACAAGCAACATACAAGGTGCAGACTCTAATACAGTCGGCCAGAACTTTATCCAGACCATTGCCGGAAACCGTACAGAAACAATCGGCGGCAAAGCAACGCAGTCCGTAACGGGCACAATAAGCGTAACCTCAAACGCTGCCACAACTCACACCGCAGGCGGCGTGTTCACCATAGCCGCGCCAAAGATTAAAATCGGGAGTGGTGGAAATGGCGGTGTATCTTTGTTGGATGAAATGCTGACAGTCTGGCAGGAAGTTCGCGACGCTCTGCACATATTGGCAAGCCATACACATAGAGTCTCCGGAGCCGCCACTGGTACACCAAATCAAAGCGGAGTGATTGCAGGGCATGGTGATGAGGTTGGGGAATGTAGAGGGCGAGTTGATGGGATTCGGGGGTGAGGCGAGGGAGTTTTTATGTGAATAACTATGTACTGATATTATTGCGTCATTCGAAAGGTAAGGAGTTTTATGTGCCCAACTACATTGGTTTTTTATCAGAGGTGGCAAATGAAGAAAAATTATTGTGTGCTGTCGCCTTTGCACATGATTTAGCAAGGTCTAGCCGTGGGCACCTGACTTTTCTTGTTCCAACAGCTAGAGAAGCTTCGCTAACAGTTCTGGATACTGTGCTTGATGAAAGTTTTTTGTATGAGTTAAGAAGGAAGAGAAGGATATTAGGCGCAGATTGTTCGTATTCTTTGGAGTCAGTGGAGACTATCCAAGCTTCTGAAGAATATGGCATTGTGCTTGTTTTATGTTGCAACGAAGAAATGTTGAAGAGGTTGGAGCAGTGCAGTAATGCAGATAAGGTGGTAATACTTTCTCGTAATCCTGAGGAGGTACGTTCCTGGGTTAGTGGTAGAGGGGCTGCTATCTATTTTGTAGATTAATCAAAATTTATTTAATGAAAAAAAGTTAGCTTGCAGGCTTAATTGATTGAGTTTGTTCTTGTGGACTAGGGAAAATCTCTTCAAAATTTTTTGTAAGCTGTCTCATCAGTTTATGTTTAATCTTAAGACTGTTGTGTTTACTGGTGAGAAAATCCACTCCGGTGTTAGTTAGCGCAAATGATGGTGTGTGCACAAGGAGATTACAAAGCGCAGTATTAAAAATGGGGTCAAAGTTCTTTAACGTTAATTGTGATTTTGTAAGTTGGTGTTTTGCAAGGACAGAACATAGAGTATTCTCAATGGTGGTTTTATCAATTACGAATAGCCCAAGTGCTTCTTTTAACGCTAGGTAAATAAGGAGGCCGCATACATCCGGATTTGAGTTGAAATTTTTGAGGTTCATATCAAACTGCGCAGTAATTGCTTCACCTTTGTGCACGTTGATAGCGTATGAATGCTGGAACGACGACTTGTTGTAGGATTCAGATAATAAGACTGAGCATTGAAGGATTCCAAAATAACGCAGGTAGGCAATAATGCTCCCAGTTTCTTTGTTACCCTCTATGCAAATGACATGATAGTTGAAGTCGTTATCTTGTAGGTCAATTACGGGGTCAGGCCCCAAATGGAAGTGCCAAGGAGTAGTCGTCTCTTTTCCCTTAAAATATTCTAAGATATTTGGTGAAACATGATAGTCCATTCCAGAGTTAAAAAGTACTGCTAAGATGCTTTTAAGCATGGAGCGACCGCTGTTGATCCCACCCAATGTAATTTCAATGTGATAATATTGTTCTATTGTTTCATAGATTAAGTCCTTTTCATCAAAGTTAAGAGTAGGATATTTTTTTTTTCAATTCTTTGATCTTAGTTCGGGCGAGCTTTTCATTTCCCACACTGAAGTGAATATTTTTTCCACTAGGTGTAATTTTTTCACTATATTCTGTATCAACAAGGTGAACGTTACAGTCAGAGTCTAAGATGTACCTCCGTCCATCCGTTTTACCAATAACAGGTACACTCAGCTTAGTTTTGCGTTCTCTCTTTACACCTAATGTAGTTGTGAAAAAAGTTAGATCATCAGCAAGTGATTTATCCCAAGTCTGTCCTGTCCTGTTGTTGCATTCTCTGCAAATGAAGCCAGATACTTTTTTTCGTCCACCGATCGCATTGGGAATAATATGTTCTTTAGAATCATTTTCTGGAGTGATCTCGTCGCCGCAAAGAAAACAGAAAGTGCCCATAGAAACCTCGTCGCATGTAATTCGTTAAGTTTCAGACGATTACTGTAAGTTTCTTGAGATTGCAAGATTGCCTCAAAGCCTCTTCTGTCATAAGAAGAGGCTTATTTTTTAGGAGGATAGCGAGATGAGTGTAGTTCCTGTTCAAATGGCGGGTAGTATCTTTTTAGATTCCGGCTGGCAGTCTATGTTGATGCCTGTAATATCGGCTTTTGCTTCAGTTCTTGTGACATGGTTTATTATTTCGAAGTCTACGAAAGAAATGAAGGCACTGATTAAGCAGAATAAAGATATTGAAGAAAGAAAATTAGCATTCGAAGATCATAAGCATTGGTTAGAGACAGTCGTAGATGCGTTAGCAGATTATTGTGCATGTTGTGATGAATATGAGTCTTTGCTCGCTGAGCGGAAGATAATTACTGTATCAGAATCCTCAGTTAGTCCTGAACAACGAAAGGACGTTGACATAAGATCTAAGGAAAATGTTGATCACATCCGTGCAGCAAAAAGAAAATTGTCACACTCGTCTTGGAGATTAATTTGCTATTTAGATTTGAATAATCCCAAGCACGATAGGTTGTTTCAAAAAGTACATGAGTTAGAGATGGTTGCGAAAGATAGTTTAAAAAAAACGGATAGTCTTGAGAAGTTAGAATGGGATGTTTTAGAATTGCTCGATATTATTCAAGATTTCGTGAAGTGCGAAAGGGCAAAGCTAGCTTCCCCAGTTGACACCAACCCCTAAAAAAGACTAATTTTCTCCTAGGTGCTCTCAAACACCTACCTTTATAGTCACAGGCGGATATCCCGCTCCCGTAAGAAGTGGTTTTTTTGCGTCCAATGAGCAGAATACACAGTCCCTAGGATTAGTGCATCTTGCGATAGGAAGCATCTTTACTTACATATACCAAATATTTTGGTCGGGAGTACGAAGGTTATACAACACCCGTAAGGGGAAAACCTTCTGCCGTTTCCTGTGAACGGTTTGAGAACTCCCGACCTTTTTTTATTGGCTAAGGTGAACTTCTCAATACTCAAACAAAATCACAGGAGTTGCCAAATGGCACAATCAACCAACATTCCAACCGGAATGCTTCCAAGCATGGACGAGCTGCGCGACGCAGCTGCAACGCTCCAACAGATCCGCAAAGACACTTCCACAACAGAAAGCAGCCTCGCGCTGGACTACATTGCAGACAAGCTCATCGAACTCGCTAACACAGTAGAGCGGAGGGTAGCAGCATGAGCCAGCCAGTAGAGCAGCCGGATCACGTAATGAATCTCTACAACATTGCCCGTTCCCTAAACCTAATGCATGAAGAATTCGGCGATAAATACCCAGAGCTAGTCTTCATCCTTCAATCCATGGAAAAGGCCGTAGAAGACTGTGCCGCCCACTTCGACGGAATGGAAGAACGGGTTACAGAATAGAAACAGAAGAATTAAGAATGGAAATACGAAGCCCCCTGCCAATGGTAGGGGGCTTTTATTTGTGCTTTGACTGTTTTTCTTTTTATATCTACCGTCTAGATCGTTTCGATTGTGTGGTTGAAATGAAAATATATAAGATTAATAGGTGGAATATAAATGGAGATAGAATTGTTATTTACAACAGGCGTGCTTTCTGCAGGCATTGCCGCGTTGGTTGCAGGATTGAATGTTAGTAAAACTATTAGCGCTCAGAATGTTACTCAAGAGCGCAAGCTTTGGAGAGAAACAATTCGTAAATTGACTCTTGAGGTTCATGATGCATTGAGCAACGGTGATGAACAAAAACTATTAAAATTACGCACTAGTTTTACAAATTTATTGAACCTAACACATTACGAAGATCGTAAGCTTATTGCATGTATAGAACTGGGTGGAGATGTAGGTAAGAAACAAAATGAATTTGCAGAGCGGATTAGTTTCTTATTAAAGCATGATTGGGAACGTGTTAAACATGAAGTCAGCTTCTACTCTAAGTTTTTGTATCATGAGCCGAAGCGTGTATCGTACGATGATTGGAAATGTGACCCAGAAATGTGTACATGTAGCAAAGACAAACGGGCGTTGTACGCAATTGTATCTGTACCTTATTGTTTTATATTCGACAGGGTTAATTCTTTTGCAGAAAAGCAGGCAGCTTTTTTTCTCAAGCTCGATAACAAAGCTGAAAAGAAATAGTGATAAAAATAAAAACCCCCTTGTGAGAGCAGGGGGCTTTATTCTTAGTCATGGTAATGTCCTTGTACTCCACGTTGATTTGTCTGTCGCAAAAAAAGTCCAGCCCAGAATTAAAAACACTCCTCCGCTCCCGCCTTAGAGCATTTTTGTGCCACATTTTTGCAATTAGCGAGGGGCGCAAAACAGGGTGCCAGAGCCCGCCAGTACTGGATATTATGGTGGGATAGCCAATTGCACTTTTTGCAACGTTTTGCCAAGTTGTGCAAAAGAGAAGGCTGCTTGAATTTAAAGAAAAAGCTCATAACTTGCCGAAAATTATGAGCTTGTCTTGTTTTTTTATTTAAAATTTCAAGACGAAAACAGAATCGCACTGTGCAAGCGCGTTTTTTCGCTATGCCTGCAATGCCGCATGTAGCCTAGCTTTTCTGCGATTCGAAGGTGTCCAACATGTCTGCCCAGTCTTGCATTAATTTGTATCGCTCTGGGAGGTATTGAGCGCGGTTGTAGGCTGCCCTAATTTTGTTGGCAGGAACATGCGCCAGCTGCATTTCTATCACGTCCGGATTGTAGCCTGCCTCATTCAAAATTGACGATGCCATGGCGCGGAATCCGTGCGCTGTCATTTCTTCTTTAGTAAAACCCATGCGGCGAAGGGCACCATTGCAGGTGTTTTCGCTTATGGGCTTTTCGTCTGTGCGTAATGACGGGAACAGATATTTTCCTTGTCCGCTTACTTTGCGCAGCTCAAGCAGCAGCTCCATAACTTGATCTGAAAGGGGCACTATGTGTTCGCGCTTCATCTTCATTTTGTGAGCTGGGATAATCCACTGGCGTTCACTCAAGTCTACCTCTGTCCATTCTGCGTGCCGTAGTTCACCCTGACGAGTGAAGGTGTAGGCAGTCATAAGTAGAGCACATTTGGTAACAAAGAAGCCGTTGTAGCCTTTTATGACGCGCATAAGGGCACCGGCTTCTTCCTTTGTGGTGAAGGCTGCAAAGTGGTTGCGCTTGGGAGGAGTGAGAGCGCCTTTAAGATCGCGCGTAGGGTCGCTTGGAATAATGCAGGAGGCGACAGCGTAACGGCAGATCTGCCCGCAGATGCCCTTTACCTTGTGTGCGGTAACGTGGGCTCCTCTGGCTTCTATATGGCGCAAGGTATGTAGGAAGTCGATTGGTTGCAGATCGTCAATAGGGCGGTCGCCTAGCGTATTGTACACGTCATTGTTGAGACGGCCTACGACAGTGCGGCGATGGTTTGGTTTCCATTGGTGCTGTTTGGCGAGCCATTCTTCTGCAACATGGCGAAATGTGATTACCGGGGCTTGTTTTTCTTTTTTCTGGGCAGCGGGATCTGTTCCTTCACGAAGGAGAATAGAAGCGCTTTTCTGAAGTAGCCTTACTTCTTTCAGCGAAACTTTTGGATAGACCCCCAAAGCAAGACGTTTCTCTTTGCCTTCAAAGCGATATTTCCAGCGCCAGTATTTGGAGCCGCTCGGGGTGACTTCCAGGTAAAGTCCATTGCCGTCGAAATACTTTTTAGTTCTAGCATCCGGCTCTAGGACACGGATAGCAACGTCTGTCAGCTTCATTGGGGGCACCTCATAATGGGAAACAGAATGTGCCCCCAAATGTGCCCCCACAATGCGATTGCTGTCAACTTACCCCCAGAACCCTCGAGAGGTTCCAAGTCCCCATAAAAAAAGGGTTTCAGAAGATTTTGAAATCTACTGAAACCCTTTAAAAGTACCTCATGGTGGAGGCGGCGAGAATCGAACTCGCGTCCGAGAATGGTCCACTCGAAGCATCTACAGGTTTAGTCCTGGATTAATTTGTCTCGTTTTACGCTTTGCCCCAGAACAGGCGACGTAAAACCAGTTAGCTGTATAAGTTTCGCTTCAGCTGCAGCAAACGCCTACTGAAACTAGTCGGATAGTGTTTTGTCATTCTCTAAGTCTATCTGACGTCAACAAAGAGAATGTGGCGGTCAATTAAGCTGCCATTGCGTATTCGTAATCGTTTGCAATTACTTTAGTGCCGCTTTTAACGAGGCCAGCGGCGCCTCGACCTGCAACTCCGGTTTCTTCTATCCCCGTCGAAACCAGTGCGCCCCCAAATTGGGAGTATCTGTTGTCAGTAAAAAAATGGGAACTAACGACAGATAGTTTATTGTGCGTTGTAATGGTGTATCCTGCAAGCAGAATCCATTCACGCAGGCGAAAGTGTTTACGTCTTTTTAGTAACCCCTGCAAGAAGAAAATGCAGTGTTTGAAAGACCGTACTATGTTTTCTACCTTTCAGAGAATATAATGCTCATTTTCCACTTGTCCAGAAGGCAATATCTTTATTTTGATAAATCTTCGATAATTAGTTTTGCAGCACGGTCGGCAGCACCAGGCTCACCAACTTTTGTGCGAAGTGTCTCTAAGTCTCTACGGATAGCAGCAAGCTTTCCGTGAGTATTAATCCACGCCAATGCTCGTTGAGCGATAACATCACCGTTAGCATCTTCCTGTAAAAGCTCTGGAAAGACTTCGCGTCCCATAATGAGGTTGGGTAATCCAACATATGGAACTTTGACGAGTTTTGTTCCCAGAAAAAATGTCAGTTTAGAAAGCTGATAGGTGATTAATGTCGGTGTACCTACAAGGGCAGATTCCAGCGTTACTGTGCCGGATGCTGCAATAAGCATGGTACAACCACGCATGAACTCATATCTATTTTCAGGGCTGTGAATTGTAAGCGGAACAGAGCATGTCCATAACTCACGTAATCGTTCCTGTGAAATACCTGGTGCCTGTATGCAATGAAATTCTAGTTCAGGATTCTTTTTTGCCATAATGGAAGCAGCTAGAGCAAATTGAGGCATGAGCGATTCAATTTCTTTTTTACGACTTCCGGGAAGAATACCAATGCGATTCTTTATTGGTTGAATATGGTCAATCGAATGCCAATCAATTACGTCTACAAGCGGATTGCCAATGTAATCAATGTCCATGTCGAATTGTTTATAAAATTCAACTTCAAATGGTAGAATAGAAAAGAGACGGGTGATATGTTTAGCGATAAACTTAGCCCTGCCAGTACGCCATGCCCATAGTTTTGGGGATATGTAGTAGTAAACAGGAATGTCGAGCTTGTAAGCATACTTGGCCACACGGAAGTTGAACTCTGGTGCATCAATAAGAATGACAGCATCTGGGCGACGTATCGCCAACTCGTTCTTGATCTTTTTCAGCATGTTAAAAATGTCGAACAGTTTTCCGAGAACTTCCGTAATGCCCATGACGGAAAGATCTTCAACACGCAAAACTGCGTCGAGACCTTTGGCGCGCATTTCCTGCCCACCCATTCCACAAAAAGTGGTGTCGGGTGCTATGGTAGAAATAGCTTCCATGAGTTTACCGCCATGTAGATCTCCGGATGTTTCTCCGGCGTTGATCCATATATTTTTACCCATCAAATTTCCTTATTAGTCCGTTCCTTGAACTGCTTTGGCTGGCTCGTTAGAATAGAAACGCATCATAATTGCAACGAAAATAATGGCAAAAATAAGGCGTGTCCAGAGGGTGCCGCTCGTATGCGCACCAAGGAGCATCATTAAGAGAGTGTCCTCAATAAGTGCGTGAGCAAGTCCCATAAGAGTTAATGATGCAAATACATCGCGCTTGGACAGTTTGTCTGATTTTACTTCATGAATGATTAAGCCGCCACCGTATGTAATACCTAATGATAAGCCCAGTACAGTTAGCGTTGCGGCATCTTTACCAATACCGATGGCTTGAAGAACCGGCTTAAGCAGGTGGTTGAGTTTTTCTGTTATGCCATAATATGTGAGTAAACGCATTATGGCAAAAAGGGTGAGGATGATAAAAAATAGGTAAACAAGGTTGTTAGCTTCGTTTAACGCCCAAGGGAGAATGCCAGCTTCAGGGAGTTGTGGTTCCCAAAGGATTTTGCTTTGTTCTGCAAAGATGCCAGTTTTTGTAAAAACAAGGTTCATCAAAAAACCGATTAAAAATGCTGAGACCATGCGAACGACAATCTGTCCTGTCATGGAGACACCACACTTTTGAGCCACTTTACATTCAACAGGGAGAGAATGAGCAAAAAGCATCATTGTGGTGAGTGTTGTGATTTGAGCAACGCTTAACGGGTCCATTGTTGGAACCATTGAGATGTATACAATCAGGCCACTGTACAAGTTAACGATGATTGATGTCGCCCAGACAAGACCCATTTCAGCAGGAAGTCCCGCAATGCTCATAATTGGCTTGAGAGGCACTGCGAGATATTGGATGAGGTCAAGTTCCTGAAGCAGTTTTACAATAATGATGACAGGGATCATTACTTTGTACAGATCGAAACTGGCGGAAACAGCATCTTTTAGGAGTGCCTTACATGTATTAACGAGATTCACAGCAGTATCCTTTCGACTATTCAAGAATGTAAGTGAGTTAACTTTTGATACATAAAAAGAGAGCTTTCGTGCCGTTGCAATTAGCGATATCTGAAAAAATATCGCTCGGCGAGTATCTCTATGGATTGAGAGGTTTCTTGTAGGCTGCTAAATGAGTTCATACTTTATGACATTGTAATGAGCATCATTTAATTACTGAGTGAGTAAATACTCGCATGGTGATGCGTCAAGTAAGAATCGTATAAAAAGAGGAGGTAGTTGCCGTAAA
Source organism: Halodesulfovibrio sp. MK-HDV (assembly GCF_009914765.1). Classification (NCBI taxonomy): domain Bacteria; kingdom Pseudomonadati; phylum Thermodesulfobacteriota; class Desulfovibrionia; order Desulfovibrionales; family Desulfovibrionaceae; genus Halodesulfovibrio; species Halodesulfovibrio sp. MK-HDV. The sequence continues at coordinate 16,769 of NZ_WYDS01000026.1, forward strand.
CAGTAAGTCTGTTGCTGGCTTGTAATAGAGATTGCTATTCATCGGGTAGAACGACTTCGCCACTGAAATTGGGCAGATGCTCATTTCCAGTGGCGATTGTATTTCGGATAAATAAACTATTTACTTGGATCCGTACCATTTTTTCATGAAATCAAGGTACGCACCGGATTGGACATCTTGTAGCCAATTCGAGTTTTCTCTGTACCAGTCGAGGGTCTCCTTGATGCCACGCTCAAAGGAGTATTCTGGTTCATATCCAAGTTCTTTTTGTGCAAGGGTGTAATCCATTGCATATCGACGATCATGTCCCGGACGATCTTTAACATAACTAATAAGATCCTCTGATTTTCCGAGATCATTCAAAATTGTTCGAATAACTTCAAGGTTGGTACGTTCTGCATTGCCGCCAAAGTTATAGGCTTTGCCAGCTTTACCTTTCATAAGTGTAAGGTGCACGCCTCTGCAATGGTCAGATACGTGAATCCAGTCGCGGATGTTCATGCCGGTTCCGTATACAGGTAACGGCTTGTCGGTTGATGCGAGGCTGAACATTAATGGAATAAGTTTCTCTGGGAACTGGTATGGTCCGTAGTTATTGGAACAACGGGTGATGGAAACATTGTATCCATAGGTGCGGTAAAATGCGTATGCAAGCATATCCGCAGAAGCTTTTGACGCAGAGTACGGGCTACTTGGATGAAGCGGTGTTTCTTCTGTAAATGCCGGGTCATCGAGTGAGAGGTCGCCGTACACTTCATCAGTGGAAACATGAACAAAACGTTCGATATTTGCTTTGCGCGCAGCTGTAAGCAGTACCTGTGTGCCCATAACGTTCGTAGTAATGAAAGGTGATGGATCATTAATAGAACGGTCAACATGTGACTCGGCTGCAAAGTTTACGACAGCATCAATCTCGTACTTCTCAAAGATGTCAGCCACTGCGTTTGCGTCGGCAATGTCTGCATGTTCGAAGAAGTAGCGTTTTCCACTGTGTTCTTTTTCTATGGATTGTAAATTTAAAAGGTTACCCGCGTAGGTGAGCTTGTCTATGTTGATGACGGTGATGTCACTGAATGTATTGAATATATAGTGGATGTAGTTGGAGCCGATAAAGCCGCAACCGCCCGTAACGAGTAAATTCATATAGAAACCTCTTAAAGGAAGAATAAAATTTGTGCTGTTGTAACTATAGATAGAAGCAAGGTCAAATTTGGAGCTATGAGAGAAAAATATTAAGTTATTGGGTAGATAGTATGTTATTATCTGTTTGGCTTATGAAAGTGTGTAAGGAAAAAAATGTTCGATTGAGATCGTGAGAGAACTGTATTGTTCAACATTTTCTAATGAGTATAGAGATAGGCTAATTGTGGATAACCTTGCTAATTGTGCGCAGATTAGCTAATTTATTTTGTTCAAATTTATTGACCTTATTTTGTGCAACCAGCTTCTGACAACGGTTTTCGGATCTCCTGGTCTCCATTCACCACCAGACTTATATTAGCGTGTGTATATGAAAAAAGGTATTTTACTTGTGACATTTGGCGCTAATAACTTGCAGGCGCATCAAACTCTCAGGCTTCTTGATGAGCGGGTGCGTTCGCGTTTTGACGGGGTAAATGTACGGCTTGCGTTTACTTCTGAGCTTATTCGCGACCGTCTTGCTGCGCAGCGTGTAAAACGAGATTCTGTTGTTAAGGCGCTGGAGAAGATGGCTTTTGAAAATTATACACATATTGCAGTGCAATCATTGCATATTATTCCCGGTGTGGAATATGAAGATCTATGCGCTCATGCAAAGACTCTTGTAACCTCGAGTCGTTTGCAAAACGTAAGTGTCGGGGCGCCGTTACTAAATTCAGAAAAAGACATCGCACAGGTTGTTTCGGCGATTATTCGACATATTCCTCCTAGCCGGAAAGCGGAGGAGGGAGTTGTCTTTATGGGACACGGATCATCCCATGAAGGTGATAGCTGTTATGACGCGGTCTACCAGCAGTTGCAACAGATTGATCCGAACATTTTTCTTGGAACAATGGATGGTAATCATACGCTTGAACATATTTTGCCTGAATTGGCGGATAGAGACATTAAGCGTGTGTGGCTGATGCCGTTCCTATCTGTTGTTGGTCGCCATGCGCGAAATGACATGGCTGGCAGTGACGATGATTCCTGGAAGTCACAGATCGAAGCAGCAGGTATACGTTGTACACCTATGGTGCTTGGTCTTGCTGAATATTCCAGCTTTGTAGATATTTGGTTGGATCATTTGGAAGCTACTTTGAGGCTTTTGTAATGTGGTAGTAATTTGAGAGGGTGAAATGGTGAGTAAAAGAGTGTTGGCAAGCGTATGCATGGCAACATTACTATTCGGAACTCAGGCCGCAGCAGAAAATACGGGGGTAGATTCTGTTGCAATTAAAGCTTCAAGCACTATGGCAACACCTGTTGCAGAAAGTGCACCTACAGAAGCAACACAGATTCAACTTATTGAGCAGGCCATACGCGAAGTGGAAGCTGAGGTGCAGAGCGAAAGTCAGAATGAACTATATGAAAAGCAGAACATGCATGATGCTTCCAATATTTCTGAGACAACGCTAAGCAAAGTTGTTCCAACGCTTCAATATCAACCACAGCAGCCGATACAGCATGCACTGCATGAGCAGAATTTCGTTCCTTCATGGTATAAGGGAGGTTCAGAGATCTCCGCAGAAATGCCGAAGGCCCCGCTCTTTTCGAAAGACGGTTTCGAACTGGAAAGTTTTACACCGTATGAACCTGGATTTATTCAAGAGTACGCTCACGGGGCAATAAACTGGCTCACAGGTACTGTGACTGCAAAAGGCGAAAGTCTTTCAACAGGCCTTGCGGTAAGCAGTCGTGAAGCACGCCTTAAGACTATGCGTGCTGCTACTGTTGATGCTCGAAAAAATTTACTTGAGATTTTGAATAAAATTCCGGTGACGGAAAAGTTGCGCGTAAAAAATATTCTGCGAACAGATGAAGATATTATGCAGTTTGTGCGTGGCGACATGCAGAATTCTCGTATTACTTCAACAACCTTTGCCGAGGATGGCGTAGCAAGTGTTACCGTAAGCATTACTCTGCGCGATATGTTCCTTGAGAAGCTTATTGGTAAACATGTGTCATTTCATCGAGTGAATGATAACCCGTATTCAGCTGCGAATGCTGTTGCAGAATCTATTGAAAATGCAGTGCTTCCAGATTCTCAGCAGGAATCCGTCGAGGCAGACATTGTGTTACCCATCGCTTACACTGGGCTGCTTATTGATGCGCGTGAAGTGGGGATTAGTCCTGCCATTACCGTTAACATTGTAGATGAAACAGGACATGTTCTGTACAGTCCACGAGTTGTTAACCGTAACGTAGCGCTGAGAAATGGTATGGTGGAATACGCGGGAACATGGGAAGAGGCTATTGCTTCAAAACGTAGCTCTACGAACCCATTGGTACTTAAGGCCGTGCGTGTTCAGGGTAAAACCCGAAGCAATATTGTTATCTCAGACGAGCAGGCTTTGTTGTTAAAACAGATCAACAACGCACATAATTTCCTTGAAGAAGGGCGTGTAGTGGTGGTCTGTAAGTAAATAGATTATCAGTTCTTCTGAGCAAAGGTGTTGTTACCGTTGCGGCGGGCTTCGACCTTCTTTCAGTAGCTTTTAGACTACACAACAGGGTCGTAATCATAGAATGTAATAAGGGTGAGTCCTACGGACTCACCCTTATTTTAATTCCTGCGAAATGAAATTCATAAAGCCGATACCGTGATAGTAGAAAAACAGTCTCGCCTAATCGCAGTCGAGAGGGCGTCCCTCTCGCGGGGATGCAAGGGGCTGACCCCTTGCCCGTCGGAGACAACACATAGATGCAGGCCAGTATAAACGCGGCATTACTGCACCGGCTTTGTGCTATCGAATAGAGTCACCGTACAAATCAACAACGCTCAGAAAAAATAGTAAAAAAAGGGGTGAATCCATCGGATTCACCCCTTTTCATATTTTGTACTCGGATGCTTATGGCGCTACACGAAGGATGTATGCTTTATCTGCATTGAGATATTTTTTCGCAATTTCCTGAACATCTTTAGGAGTAAGTTTTTGTACTTGATCCACGATGTCTTTGTTGTAGCTGAGTGGTAACTGGGCTGTTGCCAGTCCTGCTGCTTCTGCACTGCGACTGCCGAGGCTCTGGTGTCCACGGTAGTACTGGCCGCGCATTAAGTTTTGTCCGCGTTTGATCTGCTCTTCAGAAAGAGGCTTTTCTTGAATCTCTTTAATGATTCTGCGGAAACCAGCCATTGCAGCTTCTTCTTTCTCAGGCTCGGTGCCGATGTAGAAGTAGGTAAAGCCGGTAATGGTGGACTGCCAACTTGAGGCCGTTACAGTGTAGCCAAGGCCATGCTTATCGCGCAGGTCATTGAAGAGCAGTCCGCTCTGACCGGCGAGGATGGTCTGCATGAGCTCAAGTCCTGCTGTGTCTTTGCTGGTAAGCGGCACAGTTTCAAAGATCATAAACAGGTGTGCCTGATTACGGTCTTTGAGAGAAATGGACTTGGTGCGCTCTTTATTCCAAACAGGAACGAACTTTTCAGGACGTTGTTCTGTTGGTGTCGGGAGCTGTTTTGCAAATTCGATGATTGCATCACGGTCAAATTCACCGGCGACAGCCATTACCCATGGCATTGATTTCTGTTTATTCCAGAAAGCGTCAACATCAGCCTGTGTGAATTTTTCTACCTGTGCCGGAATACCTGCGTGGTAGTAACTGTAGATGGAATCAGTAAACAGGAACGGGAAGAGGTTACGAGTGGCCAAGCCAAGTGGCTGGTCCTCGCGCAACTTAATGCCTGCTACCTGATCAACTTTTTCGCGGTTAACTTCCTCAACAGCCAATGTTGGAGTCTGCACCATTTTACTGAAGAGCTTTAGAATATCACCAGAGAAGCGGGCAGGGTAACGCGCGCTTACTGAGAATGTTCTTCTGCTTGCAGATGCTGCAACTGATGCTGCACGGTCTGCAAGGTATTCTTCAATGGCAGGAGCATCCATGGAACCTGTGCCTTTGGTAAGAACGCGGGCAGCAAGTACGGAAAGACCTTCCTGATCTTTATTGATCAGAGTGTCTCCGCCCATGAAATCCATATCGATCGCAACGTATGGCAAAGTTGTATCTGGAATCAGAATCAACTGGCGACCGTTACCGAGATCGATAACTTCCTTTTCGCCGGTGATGTCTTTTGCAATCAGCTGTTTTTTTACAGCATCTTTTTGATTCCCAGTTTTTAACTACCTGTGCGGTAAGCGTGGTTCCGCTTACTTCGCCATCCTGTGGCGCGAGGACTGTTGCCTGTAAATGTTCCGGCTTGAGGTAGGTGTCGATAAGGTTCTGAAGCTGTTCACGGTTTACGTTATCAACTTCATCAAGGTAATTCTGTTCACCCTGTTCGCCGCCAAAGAAAAATTCGAACATGCCGATCTTGGAAGTAAGGCCGGAAAGAGTTTCTTTAGAGCGGAAAAGGGAATCCTCAAGATTTAAACGAACGCGGGCCATGTCTTCATCTTTGAATTCAGAAGCCTTGAGGTTGCGTAAATCTTTCATTAATTCAGGCCAGAATTCATCCAATTTATCTGCATCAAGCACTGCTGTAATGTAGATAAGACCTGCACGTTCAAAAGAGTATGCAGATACGGAGATGGCGTCGACAAGCTGCTTTTCATACTGGTACTTGCGGTAGAACGGAGAAGTCTTATCTCCACCCATGAGCTGTGCCAACATGTCGAGACCCGTGGTGTTAACATCATCAAATCCCGGAATGGGGAAAGAGATACCAAGGTATACTTTGTTCCACTTGCCTTCTACAACCTGAATGTTAGGTCCGGTCATATCCAGTTTGTCAATATTAACAACGGATGGCGGAGTAACATTGGCAGTGTTTTCGAGACTACCGTATAGCTTTTCTGCCTCAGCGAGCACAGCTTTTTCGTCTATATCACCGCATACAACCAACAGCATCTGCTGTGGCTGGTAATGCTTTTTGATGTAGTTGGTAATGTCTTCACGAGTGAAGGAATTGATGGTGTCGCGGTAGCCGATAATTGGCCATGCGTAGGTTGTCCCTTTCATAGTCTGCTGTTGCAGTTTTTTGAAAAGAAGACCGAACGGGCTGTCTTCACCGCGCTCCAGTTCGGAAATAATAACTTTTTTTTTCTGACTCAAGTTCTTCCGCATCAATATTGGCGAAAAATGCCTGATCGCGTAAAACTTTCAGTCCAGTTTGCCATGCATCAGCAGGTAGATCTGCAATATAAACTGTGTAATCAAAACTAGTAGCAGCGTTAAGGTAGCCACCTAATTCTTCAATACTTGCAGCGATCTGGCCCTTTGCATAGTTTTTAGTGCCTTTAAAAACCATATGTTCAAGCACATGGCTGATGCCAGCTTCCCTAGGCTCTTCATAGCCTGACCCAGCATGTACATACAGTCTTGTTGAGACGAGCGGAAAACGCTTATCTTCTTGAATCAAAACAGTAAGACCATTTTTGAGTTTAGTCACCGTTGCCGCAGACGCTGCGGTTGCAGTGCACATCATAAGTACTCCACAAAAAAGTATAATAAGTCGTTTGAACATTCCATGCCTCCTAATTGCCTAAGCAAAAAATATGTTCAACGGATAGTGTACGCAATGGTTTCAATTTGGCAAGGAGAACCATTGGTTGTGACATACAGGTTATAGGGGGGCTGTGCAAGCTATGTGTACATTGAACTCATAACAGGGTATGGTGTTGCGACTTATTGCATGCCAAGGGTTTTTCCCCATACGGAGTGATGTTTGAATGCTGGATTCGCTTGTTGGAACAATTCTGACAGACGCACGAACTGTACTTGATGACTTGGATCCATTCCTTCTGGATTTGGAAGTATCTGCCGAACGGGCAGATACAGTGCTTCTTTCAACAATATATAATACAACCCCGTTACTTTCTAACTGTTTTAATTTACTTGGGCTGACTGATGCAGTTGCTCTGGTTGACTTGTTGCAGCTAGTAATCGGGGCGTTCCGAAAACGGACTTTATCACTTTCGTATGTGAATATTCGAGAAGTCATACGTGCATTCAGTGCATTAGTGGCGTTTCTTGATAGTGCCGATGCTGAGAAAATTTCTAAGGCAAATAATGCATTGAAAGAGCTGATTGAGGCAACGTGGCCTTCTGACGCAAAAACGATGCTTGCAATGCATTCGCTACGCGACCCGCAGGGTAACGTAGCCTTTTCTATTTCCGGCTATGTGCTGCAGGATGACTTCATGCAGGAGTGCACATGTTTTGTACTCGAACTGGATGATAGCGGGCTGTTAGCAGGTACCCAGTTTACTCCTTTCTCATTACTTCAGTTCCTTTACAAAAGTGGTCAGGTGTTGGGCGTACAATTTGCGTCCCCGGCGTCTGGTGCATACTTACAAGTTTTGTTTGCAACGGTGCTTAATGCAGAGCAGTTGCAGATGGTTCTTGATATTCCTGAAGAGGCTATTCATGTCGTTTCCATGTCAGCCTTTGATTCAAAAAATCCTGCTTGGAAATCAGCGCTCCTGTCAATTGATACTGACAATGTAGAAACCGCCGATATTGAAACTCGTCAAACTGAAATTTCAGAGAGCACTGAGCATACTAAGGTAGCTTCTTTTGAAGAGAGTGAGCCTGCTGACGATCCTTTATACGGGGTTTCAGACCAGCAACGGCCTCTCGATTCAGCGAATGTTCCTGTAAGTTCATATCAACCGAGAGAATACGCTTCACCTTCCTTGTCTTCTGATTCAATAGCAGATGACAAGTTTGCCTTGCTAGAAGCAGAGCTTGAAGGGGAATTGTTTGAAGAAGCAATTTCCGCTGGAATTGCCTCTCGGTCATTAGATAAAGCACAGCAGGAATTACCTGAGAAGGCCGAAGCAACAACAAGCAGTGATGCAGAGCAGGCTGAAGATTCTCAGGTGCAAGGGGCGCTTCTTGGTGGAACTTTGGATGTGGCAAATCAAGAGTCTGCTAAGCAGATGGAAGAGCTGCATGGATTTAGCTATGAGCGCAATTCCAACAGCGTGACACTGTACGTTTCAACAATCGAAAATGTTGTTGAGGCAGAGCAACTGCGTGCAGTGCTGCTCGAATTGTTGTCGACACATGCTGATGTCGAATTGGTGCTACATGCCCCGATTCGTGGAAATTTAGAGCTGCTTCAATTGTTGCTGTCAGCAGCAATGACGGTCGGTTTGCGGCATCAGGAATTTAAAGTTTCCGGTGAAGGGAAAGAGAGTGTGGCCATGTTGCTTGCAGGCTGTGGCATAACGATCGACGTGCTTAAAGCTCAGGGCATTGCAGACTTTTTGAGCTAATAAGCGTTCTGCATAAAAAAAGGACTGCCTTTATACGCTTGCGTCCCCCGCCGATTACGTAAGTGGCAGCCCTAGGAGTGGTGTAAAGTTTATTTGACGTTACACTCAGAGCTTTCGCTGCAATAATTGAAAATGAACTGACCTATCTGAGTACCCAAGTACACGCATTCAATACCATTCAAGCATTCCTGCGCATCTTTAGGTTCGATATATGTTATTAATTCATGATGATGCTTAGACAATTGGGCAACCCATGCATTTTTTTCTTTATCAAACTGAACAGACAAATCTATCTGTTGTTTTGTAATTTCCGGATAAAACGATAATATTTTAGTGCGTAATTGTTCTGGAGTAATAATCATGCGACAGCTCCTTTGCTTCTAGTAAGCATAGTTGAGAGGGCAGGGCTGCACAATGTTTGGAGCTCAACATATAAAGTGGGATAAGCCATGATAGCTTGTTATCATGCCTAAATTGTGTGGCATTTTGTGATGCTGTGTGTAGGAAAAAATAACGAAAAAAAAGCCGTGACCATATGGTCACGGCTTTTTCTGTTAACAGAAAAGAATGTTCTACTTTTTAGTAGATAAGAACTCATTTCGCAGAGAATCAATAAGTTTTCCTACGGGAATGATTTCTTTAATACGGTGTACGTTAGTACCTGAGAATGCAAAGCCTCGAGAAAGGTTGCCTTTTTTAGCATTAAGCAGTGCTGCAGCGATGCAGTACGGGCTTTGTTCATGTGCGCAGTTGTGAATACACTCAAATGGGCACTTGAACGGCTTTTTAAGACCGTTTCGGGAGTCTTCAACAAACTTGTTTTTCAGAGCGCGACCGGGGAGACCTACAGGACTCTTAATAACGGTTACGTCTTCTTTTCGTGCATCAACATACGCTTGTTTAAAGCGATCGTCTGCATCGCATTCATCTGTAGCAACAAATCTGGTTCCCATCTGTACCCCTGCTGCACCCATTTCGATGAATTTTTTAATATCTTCACCGGTGTAGATGCCCCCTGCAGCGATAACAGGAATGGTTTTTCCTGATTTTGCTTCAAATTCTTTAACAGCTTCAATTACTTCACTTATTACTTTTTCAAGTGCAAAGTCAGGATCTTCGAGCTGTTCAGCTTTAAAACCAAGATGTCCGCCTGCTTTGGGTCCCTCAACCACAAAAGCGTCTGGCAGGTAATCATACTTGGATGCCCACTTTTTACAAAGAATCTTAGCAGCGCGAGCTGATGAGACGATAGGCACAAGTTTGGTGTTAGCTTTTTCTTTGTGTTCTTCGTAATAGTCTTTCAGGTACGCAGGTAAATCCATAGGAAGTCCAGCACCTGAGAAGATTACGTCGATCTTTTCATCCAAAGAGGTTTTTACGAGATCAGCAAAGTTCGTAAGAGCAACCATAATGTTTACTCCGAGTACGCCTTTGGTCATCTCTTTAGCTTTGCGAATTTCTTTACGCATAGCGCGGATGTTAGCTTCCATAGGGTTTTTGCCTATGTCTGGCTCACTCATTCCGATCATAGCTCCAGCGATAACTCCGATGCCTCCCTCATTGGCAACGGCACTAGCAAGATTGGAAAGAGAAATTCCAACGCCCATACCTCCCTGAATAATAGGAGTATTGGCAACAAGATCGCCAATCTTCAAGGTAGGAAATGACATGATTCAGTCCTCCAAATGCGGCGCTTCAATTCCGCATTGTGATTATATGTACTGCGCGGTGTCTCGCAGTCAGAGTACGGCAGTTAATTTGGACATACTGCACTCAATTATTTGCTTCGTCTTAGTCTTTACACAGAACAGCCAGCAGTGCAAGTACACCATTGGCAATGGCGACCTTTTCGGGGTCTAATTATTGGTGATTTTTCGATGTGTCTGAGCATGAATTGGAGAATAAGCGGGATGTGCTCTGTGATAATTTCATCGTGGAGTTCGTCATCAATTTTTTCAAAGAATAGATGCTCCTTACCGTCTTTTTTCAATTCAACCCATCCTGCGTCACAAGTAGATGTGAGCCTTGGATTGTGCATCATGTACAAATACGCAGGCAATTGCAGGTTAACAACTTTGTCTGCTAACTGGTTAAGCGGGTCTTCAACGCCACCATCCCATGTACGCATTTGCGCCATCAGGAACTCGTCCTGCCATAATCCGTTGTCCGGTTTATGGATGTTGCCAGTTTTGTAATCCAGAATAACCCGTGTGTTGTTACGGATATCAATTCGGTCGGCAATTCCGGCGATGGAACGCTCTTTTGCATCAACACCAATAGTTTTAATAAGTCTTTTTTCCAGAGAGTCAATTTTAGCCATAGGCTGGTTTCGCAAGAAGCGGCTCAGGCGTTCTTTTCCTGCTGTCTCCAGCATGACAAAGGAATCGTAAGGCACTTCTTCTTTGATACTGGATTCATGGAGCATTTGTACAAACATGCGCTGGAGCGGTTCTGGATCAAGCTTGCTGAATTCGGTTTCTTTATGCAGATACTCAGTGAAAAACTTTTCTAACACTTTGTGGAACAGATCACCGATTGCAGCAAAGTCTTCGGCTTCATTTACTTCGTCCACAGGGCGCAAGTTACCAATGCGCTCCATATAGAACTGCATAGGGCAGTTGAGATATGTGTTGAGTGCAGAAGGTGAAACCGGCTTGGCTAAAAAGGTTTCAATCATGTCATTGATTGCGGAAGTGCGCTGAATGACATGGTCTTCTTTTTTGATGGTGGAAACGGGGTAGCTGATACCGTGCAGTGGTGCGTCACCTGGTGCAAGGAGTTTGCCTTGCTTGCATTCTTCTTTCCACAGCAGCTCTTCTACAAAGCGGGAACGGATATGCTTTTCTTCAAAAATACCGGTGCGCTCAGATCCTGTCTGGTAGAGCACATGAACATTTGTTGCTCCGCGGATAAGACGATAAAAGTTGTATGCTGCTACGCTTTCACGATGGCGCGCGTCCGGCAGACCAAGCATGGAGCGCAGGCTGTCCGGCAATAGTGGATCATTACCCGGTAAGCCGGGAAGTTTGTTTTCTGTGGCATCCAGAACATATACATTCTTAAAATGCAGCAGACGAGATTCCAGCATACCCAAAACCTGCAAACCGGTAAGCGGGTCAGCTTCAAAAGGCACCCGTTCACCACGAATAATTTCGCGCAGAATAGTGAACAGTACTCCCTGAGAAAATTCCTGATTTGCAAGAGAACACTCGCGTAACGAAGGGATAACCTTACGCATGATGCGGTACATGGATTCTGCATCAATCGGGAATCGATCCCATAGGTTGCCGCCATGTTCCAGCAGAACCGTACATAAATCAGAAAGAGTGTTTGCAAGTTGCGCCGGAGTCTCTATTTCTTCCCATGCTGTGATGGCGTTGGAAAGAACCCTGTGGAGCAGCTCCTGCATTTCCTCTTCGGAAGCAGTGACATTTTCGTCGCGGGTAAATGGAATAGTGAAAGGCGTGGTGTAGCTTTTACCCCGACGCAGTTCTTTTTCCATAGTATGCAAGGTTACACCGAACGGACGCTCTTCTCCGATGGTCAGCATTTTAATATACGGATGACGAATAAGAGAGATGATGTCTTTCCAGTAATAGCCGTCCGCGCGTTTGTTTTCTTGCAGATGCAGCACTACTTCCAATAGTTGAAATAAGTTGGAACGCCAGAGCGGGTAGCCCATGGAAATGTTCACGTCTTTACGTGGCAAATGGTGGAGTACCGGCATCATAAGCCCAGTGTCCGGCAGAACTACAGCGGTGTCACTGATGGAGTCCTGTTGCAGAAGCTTCTGTTCCATCGCGTCCAGCTGTGAATGTAGATCGAACCCTTCATAGAGCTGTAAGTCTTGTTCACGCTCTTGTGGTTCTTCACATAATTCGGTGCCGATTGACCATTCGGAAATCCACTTTCTGTGCTCACGACATGCCCAGTGAGTCTGCCCACCTGTTGTCAGTTCCGCATCAGAATGAATCATGATAGTAGCGCCGTATTCGGCGTGTAGAATGCGGAACAATTCTTTTTCTACACCTGTGAGGCCATAGAAGCCTGCAATGTAAATTTTCTTATGAGAAAGACTCATAACCGGCTTGGAGCTGTCATTCAGTAATTGCAGAACTCGGAACGCATCGTATCCCGGAGTAGTCCAGCCACGATTTTCCAGTTTTTCTGTGTATGCATCATGAATACGACCAAGCTGTCCGAGCAGGATTGCTGCAAAAGGAACAACCTGTCCTTCCATGTGGAAGTAATCTTCTGGCGTTTTGTTCTGGTTAAAGAAATCTTCCAATAACGAGTTCAGACGCATACCCCACGGGAAAAAGCGCTGTGGATCATTAAGCGGTAGCGTCTGAAGAGGACCGGACGTAAAGGTATCTTTCTTGTTAATGTCCTGTATGCATTCCATTAACAAGCCGACACGATCCAGTACTTCAATAACGTGAGGCGGTGTTGGTTCCAGCTCACTACGGAGCATCTGGAAAACATCGCTTACCTGAAAGATCTGCGGCATAAGAAACGGTTTTGGAAGTGCTTCATTAAAACGCAGACTGTCAGACAGATATTTACGTGGGCGTGAATGCGGGAAGATAATCAACGCATCACCCGGATTATTGTCGGTGTCTGCGAGAACCCGTTCCATAAGACCGGAGATAAAATCGTTCTGCCAAGGGATAATGACAAATGGTTTAGTATGCATGGTTAGGCTCCGGTGGAAAGGGTAACGTCTACAGTTTCGCGTGAATCGAGATAAATAATCGTGCCTAATAGCGCGCAGTTGTCATACGCAGGCATGGCATTCAGTAAGTTGAGATAACGACGCACCTGCTGTTTGTGCGCAGGGTCGTGGCCGCCAGTCTTATATTCAACAATAGTAATGGCGTCAGGCTCGCGAACAAGTAAGTCAGCCCTGTGCTGGTTACCTTGCTCGTCCATGATGCCTTGCTCCGGTCTTCCGAAGTGTTGCCATTTAGTAAAGTCTGGCAGAGACGTGAGCCACAACAGCATATCCGTCAGCTCTTCTTCTACCTCAACTCTGTTTTCCATAGGCAGCGGATACTCGCGCATGCCATGCTGAATGGCGCGGTGCACATCTTCCTGCGGATTATCCAGAACACGCAAATGCTCGAGGCAGGTATGGACAAGAATACCGCGGCGGCGTTCATCGTAGATAATTTCTTCCAGCGGGTTACGGAAAATTTTTAATCGCGGCAGCCAGTGCATCGGTTTCCATGCAAGCACGTCTTCATGCGCTGGCATCAGCTTGTTACGATCTACTTCATCAACTATTTCTACTGTGAGCGTGCTTTCCGGCGCTTCGCCGATGGTGATGCAGCCTTTTTCATCCATTTTGTCCTGAAGATCTGTGAGCAGTACTCGTAAGCTTTTTAACAATGGTGAAGTGCGTTCGTGTGTCGGAGTAGAGGTGATAACAGCATGCAACTCTTCAACAGGGCGTGTCCATGCCACGTAAAGTAAATGCAGTTGTTCACGAGCATCTTTACCTACAACACGGTAGTAATCGTCACCTAGTTCTTTACACTGCGGAACAAGAATTTCCTGTCCGTTAAAGGTAAATGCCTCTTGTCCGGAAGGGCGTTGCTGCATTTGGTGATGAAATGGAATGACAACTACAGGGAACTCAAGTCCCTTTGATTTATGCATGGTGAGAATACGGATTGCATCCAAATTTTCCGGCATTGGAACTTTTTCTTCTACACCGCCGTCCTGCCAGAAAGTGAGGAATGCAGAAAGGGAACGCAGTCCGTTTGTTTCTGCTGTGTGCACAATCTCAAGGAAACGGCGCAGGAATATTTCATCCTGCGGGAAGCGTTTGAATACTTCGAAATGCTCAAAGCCTTCACGCACCGTATCGTACGCACTCATCAAGCCTGCCTGTGAATAGAATGGAGCAATCCATTGTTCCCATGCCTGTGGGTAGTCAGCTTTAAATGCGTTGAAAAGGGTACCTTTGCGCGGCGCTGCAAGCCAGTCATCAAGTTCTGCTCTGTTGATTCCGGCAATGTCGCAGAATAATTCAGAGCCGCTGATAACAGACCAGAAGGCCACGTCGTTAAGCGGGTAATCCAAGAAGGTTAGCAGGTTGACCATTTGTTGAATGACAGGGTGGTCAGCAAGGCACAGACTGTTTTCTGTAATAATAGGGAAGCCCCATTCTACAAGCCAGTTTGCCAGCATGTTTGCTTCACCGTTGGTGCGAACCAGTACAGCAATATCTCTCAGCTTACGGCGATGCTGTAAGTCATCTACAAAAAGTTTTTTCAGTTCTTTATGAACAGATTCAAACAATGCTTCTGTATTTTCTGCTTCAATGTCGTAGAGCTTAACAAGGCCACCACTGCCTTCTTTGTGCGGTGGAACGTTCTGTGCGGCGCCGGAGAAGCCTTTCATAATATCCGCAGCCAACTCGTCCACAACGTCTGTAGAAGCTTTCCCTACAAGCTCATTGGCGATGCGCTTTGCGGTTTCTTCATCTTCAAGGCGAGAGAAAATAGCGTTGTTAAAATGCACAACGTTTTCGCTACTGCGCCAGTTGTTATCTAGCGTAGTGCGCTCCGGATCATGGGCAACTGCTTGAATTGCCTCTTCGTCCAAGATGCCGTCAAACAGATCGGAATCACCACCGCGCCAGCTGTAGATAGCCTGTTTAACATCACCAACGTAAACAACGGAGCCTTCTTTTGACAGGCACTCAACAGCAAGCGGTTCAATCGCTTTCCACTGTGTTTTGGATGTGTCCTGAAATTCATCAATGAGCAGATGTGTAAGACGGGTACCCATTCGGCAAAAAGCCTCAGAAGCTGCGTGCTCACCGCTTAGTACTTTTTGCGCGTAAATAGGCCACTGGGAAGCAGGGATAACACCTTTTTCACGTTGTAGTGTCTCAACTTCAGCTGCAAGCGGTTCTGCAATATTAATGAACGGAACAAGCTCTAAGGCTTTACGAAGAATCGCACCTTGAACTTCCAGTAGTGCAAAAGTGTCGCACATATCTGCATAGGCTTTATGCAAGTCGGCAGATGCTTTGCCTCTGGATGCTTTCAGCACGCAGTCATCGACAGAAGGTTTTTTCGCATATGTGGCAGAAGGGAGCTTGGACGAGAATATAGACAGTGCAAGGCACTTGTCTAAAAACTTCGTAAAGTTTGCAGCAGGTTTTATGCCTTCTTCCGCAATAAATTTTTGCACAGCTGTGGTGGTGCGGCTGAGTTCTTCATGCAGAAGTACAAGCCAGCCGCGCAGGGCATCTCCGTCAACTTCCGGTAATGCTCCATGCTCCAGACGGTATTGCATGAGGGTGTGGACTTTATCGCGAAGTCTGTCACCCGGTACAAAGCCATTCATATCTGTATGAAACAGCAACGATTCGCATGCATCTTTTAACAGTGCACTTTCTTTGCCGCCTTGTGATGCTCGAATAAGCATCTGGTCATAGAGAGGGTCAAAGAGGATTTTATCGTCAAAAATTGGTTCAAAGTCTGGTGGCAGGGAAAGGTCAAGTGCGCCAAGGCGTACCAGCATGTTCAGCAAGCTGTCGATGGTACGGATGTTAAGCGAAGAATAGCGCTGGAGTAGTTTGTTGACCCATCGATGAGCATCCTCAGGGTTCCAGGCAGCTGCCGGATTGTTCAAATCAGGATAAATGGCTCGTTCTTTCAAAGACTGGATAACACGCTCACGCATTTCCGTTGCCGCTTTGTTGGTAAAAGTAACGGCAAGGATTTCGTACCAGTTGAACGAACCATCTGGGTTCGCAATGGCACATGCAGTATTTTTTTCTTTGTGTTCTTCCTGAGTAGCTTCAGCAAGAAGACTTAAGAATTTTTGTGTGAGTGTGAATGTCTTACCGGAACCGGCTGCGGCTTTAATCTGTTGGAGCATGGTTGATCCGTACAAAAGAGTGTTAGGGGGTAGTCTGTTTAGCTATGCATATGGCGCAGGGACAGTGTGTTTGTTTACTGAATAATGCCCTTACGTTTGAGAGCTTCTATGGTGATTGCTTTGCGATATTTAGCATCGCTTTTTTGCGTAATAACAATGTTGGTGGCAAAGAACCAAACTGTTCCTTTTGATTCTACGTAACCGACAAACCAACCCTGTGGTTGCGGAATTCGAGTTGCCCAGCCTGTTTTGCCGTACAGTGTGTAGTCGGGAGTTTGTTGCACGAGTAATAATTTGTTGAGCAAGTCTTGATGCTTTTTATCATATGGCAATGACCGTGCATACAGGGCTTTTAGAAATTCAATTTGTTCAAAGGCAGAAATGGCTAAATCGCCCACAAGCCAAAAGTTCGAAATTTCAGGGCCTGCTGTCTGATTTCCGTAGCCAACCGCCTTAAGGTGCTTGGTATACTTCTTCATACCGATGCGGCGTGCAAGTTCCTGATAAAACCAGACACAGGAAACAGGAAGGGCGGTTTCAATGGAGTGGTCTCTATTCCATGCAGACAGACCTCTGTCTTTGCCATCCCATGTAAGAATCTCCTGTTCATTTGCAACAACTTTTTCATCTAACGCAATGAGAGTGTTAAGCATTTTAAAAGTTGATGCGGGCAAAAGCTGTGTGTTTGCACGTTCTTTGTTGTGCAAAAAAACAGTGGTGCCGTCTAGTGAGGAGATAACAATGGTTCCTTCCACCTTGTTTGTATGGAAGAGGTCTGCAAGGCCAGCGTCTTCGGCAAACGAGCTGGTGGTGCAGAAAACCGTAAGCATAAGCACTAACAAAAAGCATGAAGCAGAGCGAAGCATAGGTATCCTTCCGTATACTAAAAGCGGTAAGACAATGAGTCTTACCGCCTGTTCTGGTGGTGTATGAAACGAGCTGGAATATAAAGCAAAGGTATTCTACCCTGCCTTATTTGTTAACAAAGCAGGGGGCTACTCGCAATAGTGGTTATGAAAATCTATGAGGGTTGATTGCCCTGTAGATTCTATAACAGCACGCCAGTAGTCAGACCGCGTGTTAATCCTTCGCCGTTTACGGGTTACGAGGCGTAATGGAAGATGTACGAATCTGTCCATAAGTTTCGACACAACCATTGCAGTTTTACCTGCCATAGCCGCATGTACTGCGTTTTGTCCGAGGAATCCGCAATAAACTCTGTCGTTGGCGTTGGCCGGTACGGAACGAATGATGTAGCTCGGATCAATAAGTTTGAGAGTATAAGGAACGTTGCGCTCGGTCATGTAGCTATGGATTTCTTTTTTGAGGAATCCCATAATGTCGCCAAGAACTTTGTTGCCCGATGCGTCCGTTAAATTTGTGTCGGAAAGCAAATGCTGCCCCGCACCTTCTGCTACAACAATAACTGCATGTCGGCGGGTGAGTAATCGTTTCTCTAAATTTTCGAGTAGGCCGCCTTCACCGTATAAAGCAAAATCTTTTTCCGGAATAAGCACAAAGTTAACCTCTTTGAGGGATAACGATGCGTGCGCCGCAATAAAACCGGATTCCCGACCCATAAGTTTTACAAGGCCGACACCGTTCATAGAGCCTTGTGCTTCTGTATGAGCACATTGGATAGCTTCAGTAGCTTTGTCCACGGCAGTTTCGAAACCGAACGTCTGTGGAATAAAGTCGATGTCGTTATCAATAGTCTTAGGGACACCGATAACAGAAATTTTAAGCATACGTTTTGTTACTTCATCCACGATAGCGCTTGCGGCTTTCATGGTGCCGTCTCCGCCGATCATAAACAAACAGCTGATGTTGAGGCGCTCTAATGCATCAACAACTTCTTCAGTAGACTGAGGACCGCGTGATGAACCGAGGATTGTGCCGCCCAGCAGGTGGATGTGCGAGATCATCTGCGGAACTAGCTCAACAACATCATGTCCATATTTAGGAATAAAGCCTTCCAGTCCGTATTTGATGCCGAGAACACTGCTTACATGGTAGTTATGAAATGCCGCCATAACAATGGAGCGGATAACTTCGTTGATACCGGGACAGAGTCCACCACATGTTACAATGGCACATTTGGCTTTTGGAGTGTCGAAGAAAAGATGCTGGCGCGGGCCTGCCTTTTCAAAACAAAGCGGAATCGGTTGGTCATTTGTAATGTCTTCGTGCAGTTCATTATCCAGATAAAAGTCTACACCGCGTTCGTCAGTTTCAAACTTGCAAGCCGCAAGTGGAGATGGGATTTTTGGAGCCCCCAACGTGGGAATAACCGTTGAAATCTTCAATTCTTTATTTTGTGTGCGGTTCTTGGGCATGAAAAGGCTCCTTACATATGACTGTCGGGCATGTGATTATTTTTTATTGTAGATCATAATGTACAGTGTGTTTTGTTTAAGGGCAAATTTCAATGAGTCTGGAGACAGAATTTAGAAAAATACGTTGCTTCTGGACAGGCAGAAGGAAAGCGCATAATTTTAGCCCGCATTTCAGAATGTGGCTTTATTGTGTATAGTCCTGTTCTGAATGGTGGGACATAGTCATAGACTGACTACATACTTAATTCGAGTTTGTTATGCCAAAAAAAACGCTTCTTATTACACTTGGTGATGCAAACGGGCTAGGGCCTGAGTTGGCCTGTCGCCTGTTTGGTGAAGATATATTCATTGCGGCGAAGCGCCCGATTATTATGATCGGCTCTGCTGCTTCGTTGCTGGTGCACACCGAGCGACTCAATATGGACCCGTTCTGGGAGGTTGTAGAATCTCCACGAGACATTACAAGTAAGGCGTACGGTGTTTATCTGTACGAACCTTCGTCAATTCGAGATCTGCCGATTACAGTAGGTGAAGCCACCAAAGAAGGTGGATTTATCGCAGGTGAATCTTTGCAGGCAGCATGCCAGTGCATTACCGATGGTATTGCCACAGGTATGGTGACATTACCATTACATAAGGCAATGTTGCAGGAGGCAGGATTTGATTTTCCCGGACATACAGAATTTTTAGCACGGCACGCAGGACTTCAGGACGATGAAGTGTGTATGCACCTGTGCGGAGAAATTTTGCGGGTAAGCCTTGCCACAACACATCCGCCACTTCGCGATGTCGCAGATATGATAACTGAAGAACGTCTGCTGCGTACCTTCAAACTTACTGATGACTTTATGAAACAAGTCGGACACGGCGATCGTCCGATTGCTGTTTGCGGCTTGAATCCACATGCTGGAGAATCCGGCAAGATTGGTACAGAAGATCAGGAAATTGTTGCTCCTGCTGTGCTTAAAGCCCAGGCCATGGGTATGAACATTGAAGGGCCGTTCCCTGCCGATACCTTGTTCCACAAAGCTGCACGCGGTGTGTATTCTGCTGTTGTGGCTATGTATCACGATCAGGGACTTGCGCCGCTGAAGCTGCTGCATTTTTCAGAAGCAGTTAACGTAACACTCGGTTTGCCGTTTGTGCGCACCTCAGTTGACCACGGAACAGGCTTTGATATTGTGGGCAAAGATATTGCTCATACAAATAGTTTTAGAGAAGCTATCCGACTTGCGATCTTGATGTTGGAAGGCGACGAATTGTAATCTGTTCTTCTTTCGATACTACAGGGCAGACAATGACACATTACTTGGCATTGTCTGCCTTTTTTGCATACACTGAAGACTATACGAAAGACTACAGGAGGAAACCATGCTTATTGGTATTGATGTTGGTGGAACGCACACCGACGCAGTGGCAGTTGAGAGTGGGAAAGTGGTTGCCTCTGGTAAAGTGGCTACGGCGCATGATGATTTGTTGTCATCGGTTCTGGGCGCGCTTGAGATAGTGCTTAAGGCTGTTTCTCCCGAAGATGTGACACGCCTTAATTTATCAACAACACTTTCTACGAATGCCATAGTTGAAGGTCGCACTGATGAAGTCGGTGTGATTGTTTCTTCAGGTCCCGGCATTGACCCATATAATTTTCAGACCGGTAAATTTTATTTTCCTGTAAAAGGCTCCATTGACCACAGAGGGGAAGAAGTGGCCCCTGTTGTGGAAAAAGAAATTATGGATGCCTTTGAAACGTGCGTTGCGGCGGACGTTACCGCGTATGCTGCTGTGAGTAAGTTTTCTACAAGAAACCCTGCGCACGAAGAGCATATTGCGGAATCCATTGCTTCTAAAAGTGATGTGACCTCGTTAGGGCATCGTTTTTCCGGTCAACTGGACTTTCCGCGGCGTATTGCAACGGCCTACTACAACTCCGCAGTTTGGCGTCTTTATAACAGATTTGCAGATGCCGTCGAAGCCGGAGTCCGTGCAAAGGGTATTACAGCTCCTGTAAATATTCTTAAAGCTGACGGTGGAACCATGCCGCTTGAAAGCTCTCGAGAGATCCCTGTGGAATCCATTCTTTCAGGCCCTGCTGCGAGTGTTATGGGCGTGCTTGCTCAGCGTTGTATTGGCAAAGATTGTTCAGATTCCCCATCTCCCGAAGGGGACACGCTTATTTTGGATATCGGCGGAACAACTACAGACATTGCTTTGCTTGTTGTAGATGCTCCGCTTGTGGAAAAAGACGGCATTTCCGTCGGCAGTTTTCCGACCTTGGTTCATGCATTAAAGACTCGCTCCATAGGTGTCGGTGGAGACTCCGCGCTGCATTATTCCGCAGGTGCATTACGTGTAGGCCCTGAGCGAAAAGGCGTTTGCATGGCAGAAGGTGGAAGCAGTCCGGCTTTGATGGACGCACTCATCTATTGCGGACACGCGTCATTCGGTGACAGTTCAGCTAGCCGCAAGGGGATAGAATCTCTTGCCGAAGAATGTGGCATGGAGCCGTTAGCTCTGGCAACATCGGCAATTACTCTTGCTGTAAAAACAATATCACGTGCTGTGCATGAATTTATCGAAGAAGTGAACAGCACTCCTGTATATACTATCCGAGAAATTTTGAGCGGGGCAGACCTGGCACCGGATCAAGTAAGCATTATGGGCGGGCCTGCAGAGGCTTTTCAAAAATTGCTTGCTGATGAATTGCAGATACCGGTGTATACTGTTCCGCAATATGCTGTTGCTAACGCCATTGGTGCTGCCATGACAAAGCCGACATTCGAGCTGGAATTATTTGCAGATACTGAAGCGCAGACGCTGTTTATCCCTGTAATGGGTGAGCGTCGTAGTGTTTCGTCTAAGTATAAATTACTCGATGCTGTGCTGGATGCGAAAGAAGCTTTGGTGAGTTATTTTGAACAGCGCGATATCGTCATCGGTGCTGATGAAATTGAAGTAACCGAAGAACAGTCTTTTAACATGGTTGGCGATTACGGCACAGTTGGAAGAAACATTCGTGTAAAATGCCAGATAACACCAGGGGTTGATATATAGGATGCCAAAAATTATAGCGTGCTGTGTACTGTTTTTAATGATTGCGACGCAGAGCTTTGCTGTGCAGGCCACTGAATCCCCTGCATCTGAAGTTTCTCTCAAAACAATGATCGGTCAAATGATCATGGTTGGTTTTCGGGGAGAGGGTGCTACCGCTGCGCGCGTCATATTGCGGGACATAAAGCAACACCAGATTGGTGGTGTCATTTTATTTGAAAAAGATTACCTGCGGCCACAGGCTGTACGTAATATTATAAGCAAAGCACAGGTGTGTGATCTTGTTGACGCATTGCAGGACATCTCGACTATTCCATTATTCATCGCAATAGATCAGGAAGGCGGGTTGGTCTCACGGTTTAAACCTACACACGGCTTTGCTGGAACGCCTTCTGCTCAAAAGCTGGGTGAAAAGCCGGTGAGTGAAACCTTTGCGGCAGGCGAGCGCACAGGCGCGTATCTTAAAGATGTTGGTGTGAATATGGACTTTGCGCCAGTGCTCGATGTTAATGTGAATCCAGAATCTCCGGTTATTGGTGCCATACAGCGTAGTTTTAGCTCAGACCCTGCGACTGTTGCTAAGTATGCACACGCATTCGCTCAGGGCATGGGACGTTATGGAATCATTTCCGGTTACAAGCATTTTCCGGGACACGGCAGCTCTCTTTCAGATTCCCACAAAGGGCTACCGGACGTTACAAAAACATGGTCGAAGAAAGAGCTACTGCCGTATGCTGAATTGTTAGGTACAGAGCCACTTCATGTCGTTATGGTAGGGCATCTGTACCACCGTAAGCTTGATGCTGATACACCGACATCATTGTCTTATCCGGTAGTTACCAAAATGCTTAGAGAGAAGCTTAATTACGATGGTGTTATTGTGACAGATGATCTGCAAATGAGAGCGATCACAAATCAATACTCCATTGATGAGGCTGCTGTAAAAGCTGTGCAGGCAGGTAGTGACATTGTGCTTGTGGGAAACAACATGAAGTATGATCCGAAAATTGTTTCCAAGCTTGTTACTTCGCTTACATGGGCGGTTCATAATGGCGATATCCCAATCGAGCGAATTCGTCAGTCTTATGATCGGATCATGAAACTTAAGCACGATTCAGGACTACTCGTGGATGATGTCTCGAAGCAATAAGTCATTAAGTAATAGGTTATTGCGAGTCGGAAACGGCTGCGAAAAAATATCATAAAAAAAGAAGGGTGGAGTTAAAACTCCACCCTTCTTTTTTTATGTACGGTAGTGAGGCAACGCCTCAGAACTAAGCGTCTTGTTCCACTTGTGAGGTAAGAAGCCGATATTTTTTATACAATCTCACGCCAATGGCGGAGGAAAGAATAAAAAGCACGGCGCTCACACTGGTACGGAGTACAGGCTCAACAGTGACACCACTTCCCAGAAGAGAGAAGATGAGAGTCTGTGGCATGTACCCTAACGAAGAACCCGCGACAAAAGACAAGGGGCGGATATTACTTACACCGGCAACTACGTTTGTAGCCAGATTGCTGCCGACTGGGAGCAGGCGCACAATCATTGCTGTCTGAAATGGTGAGCTTTGTAAAAAACCGTTGATGCCCTGTAAGTGATTCGGGAATCTGCGGTTAATTGTTTCCTGTCCTAACAATCGGGCTACCCAAAAACAGCATATGCACCCAAGTGTCACTGCTGTAATCGCGGCTAAGAAGCCATGGACGGCACCAAACGCATATCCTGCGCAAAAGGCGGAAAGTTGTCTTGGAATGCCCATGCCTGTAAGTAAGGCGGCTATTCCGATAAACAGGGCAACGCCTTGCATTCCAGTATTTCGAATATATGTATCGACCCACTCAGGTTCTAAAACCTCAGCGATGCCTAATTTACGTAATGTAAGTACAACAGCAACCAGCAGTCCGATAACTGCAAGGTTGATAATAACTTTTTTTTGACTTGAAGACATAGTTTTCCCTGCATTAATGAACCAAATCATCAAGCAGTTGGTCTAGGGATAGAATATATGGCGCAAGTAACTTCGCGTATAATCGCGAGTTATAAGTTGCGATCTTTAATAGAATAACGGAAGTGACGGCTCTGCATCCAGCGGATAGCTAACAAATCAAGGAAAGTAGCTTTAGCTCTGTCGAGGATTCCGTATTTGGACTCTCCATGCTGACGATGTCTGTGGTTCACAGGTACTTCAGAAACAGTTGCGCCCTGCATTTTCATAAGCGTAGGGAGGAATCGGTGCATACCGGTGAGCATCGGAATTTGCTGAACCAGTGTGGTGTCCATAACTTTAAGTGAGCAACCGGTGTCTTTTACGGTTTCACGGCTTAATTTGTTACGGATTGCGTTTCCGATTTTGGAAGCAACTTTTTTCTGCAATGTATCCTGACGTTTCTGACGCCAGCCGATAACCATTGTGTAACCTCGTTCGTATTCACGAAGAAGGGCAGGAATATCAGCAGGATCATTCTGTAAATCTGCATCGATAGTAATCACTACGTCAGTTTCAGCAGCATCAAAGCCAGCTTTGAATGCAGCGGACTGCCCACAGTTTTCTGCAAACGCTACATATTTTACTTCAGAGTGCTTATCGCCCATGGAGCGAATAACCTGAAGGCTGTTATCAGAACTACCATCATCAACAAAAATTACTTGCCATTCTTTGTCGAGCGGAGAGAGTGCTTTATTTATTTCACCGAAAAGAAGGGGAATATTATCTTCTTCGTTGAACACAGGTACAACTATAGATAGGGAATTAATATTTGTCATGCGCATGGTATAAGGCGATTGGTGTTGCTTGTAAATAAGGATAGAGTATATTCCATTGAGACTTCCGGTATTGGTACGGTTAATTGTTTAGAAAAATAAAATTTTATTGCAAAGTGCTGTTGACAGGTAGGGCGAATCGGCATAGAAGCTCTCTCACGATGACGCGGGGTGGAGCAGTACGGTAGCTCGTCGGGCTCATAACCCGAAGGCCGCAGGTTCAAATCCTGTCCCCGCTACCATTAAAATGATCCAGGGGTGTAGTTCTAACGGCTAGAACGCCGGTCTCCAAAACCGGATGTTGGGAGTTCGAATCTCTCCACCCCTGCCATTAACATTCAATTCAGTGTAAATTGTTTTGAAGTGTAATGAGCAGATGATGCATATTCGTATGTGTCCAGCACGTTTCGCGCCACGCACAGTAGTGCGTTGCAGGTTAATGGATGGTTAAACATCTAGATTCAGCGTATTGTCTGAATCTTTTTTTATGACTTCAAAATAGCATTGTTCGTATGAACTGATTGCTGTTAAGAAGAGCATATATACGGTGACGCGGGGTGGAGCAGTACGGTAGCTCGTCGGGCTCATAACCCGAAGGCCGCAGGTTCAAATCCTGTCCCCGCTACCAAAAAAATGATTCAGGGGTGTAGTTCTAACGGCTAGAACGCCGGTCTCCAAAACCGGATGTTGGGAGTTCGAATCTCTCCACCCCTGCCATTAAATTCTAATCAATTGTACATTATGTATCAGTAAAGATTAGTATTTTTTGAAATGATATGAGATTACAGATTCAGAAAAGACTCTGAATCATTTTATGACTTCAAAATAGCATCGATCTTTATGACTGATTGCTGTTAAGATGCTCATTATACGGTGACGCGGGGTGGAGCAGTACGGTAGCTCGTCGGGCTCATAACCCGAAGGCCGCAGGTTCAAATCCTGTCCCCGCTACCACGAAATTTCAGGCACCTAGAGATATCTCTCTAGGTGCCTTTTTTTGTGTTTTTCGAGTCTGCCTTTCGACCGATTAGTGTTTTCTCCACATCTTTCCTTCCTTTTTGTTCCCTTCTTAGCAATTCACATAGCATTTAGAGATTCTGATTAACGTCTTGTCTGTACTGTTTTATATACATACACCTCATGGGGAAGGCAGGGGCTGCGTCATGCTCTACCTATTGAACAGGCCGTTTGTACTGCGTTGTCTAGTCGATTTTCTGTAGCGTTATTTTTTCTTGGTAAACGCTCTGCTGTCCATGGTCTTACAACTTGTTCTTTTAGATAGTTGCAATGTCCTTTTGTTGCATCAGAGTAGGAAGGCTTTGAAGAAATCCTTTACTCGTTCTTGGCTGAGTATAACGTATGTAAAGGTCAGAGATCCGGATGTCATCGGCTATAACAGGAGTACCTATGAAAAGTTTTGTTAACGCTAAGAACCCGTATGTATATTTGCTATGCCTCTGTGCTCTAATGGTTGGGGCAATGCTCTTTCTGTTCTCAACTGTTGCGGGTGCGAATGCTGCAACGGCCACTCAAGACAAATATGCCACAGCGTCTGAGCTAGAGCTTATGGAAGGGTTTCCTCCGCCGCCGGATAAGCGAGTGACCCGTGATAATGCCATGCTGACGGCGCCGTTTAACCGTTGGTCGTATTTGAATATGCGAATGCTGTATCCTTCTGCATCGATCAAGGCTGCTGAGAAGGCGATAGCCATCAAGAAAGAGATCAATAAAGGTTTAGATACGGTTGTCGTAGAAGAGCCCGGTAGTGACTCGATGGTGGATATGGAAACTTTTATGAAGAAGACATATACCGACTCGCTGGTGGTCATTCAGGGTGATAAAATTGTTTATGAAAAGTTTTTCAACGGTATGAATGCTAACCAGCCGCACCAGATGATGTCAGTTACAAAGTCATTCGGTGGCTTGCTTGGATTGATTGCTGTGGAAGATGGGAAGCTGGGCGAAGATGATTTGGTTGTTGAATATATACCTGAGCTTAAAGATGCGGGCGCGTTTGCTGATGCAACCTTTGGGCAGGTTTTGAATATGACCAACTCCATGGACTTTTCTGAAGTGTATTCAGATCCTAAATCAGGTATTCGTCGTTATAGTGCAGTTCTTGGGTGGACAGCGCCAGAGCCTGGAGTTGAATACGAAGAAAATCTCTACGAGTACATCGGCACACTCGGTATCGACAAAAAGCATAAGCATGGTGAGATTTTTCATTACCAGACGCCTAAGACTGATGTGGTGAACTGGGTAATTAACCGAGTGAATGAGCAGCCTTTTCAGGATATAATGTACGATAAGCTCTGGTCAAAGCTTGGCACAGAGGGTGAAACATATGTTCTTTTAGATAAGAACGGTACGTTGGTTGTTGGTGGCGGCTTGAATGCCACGCCGAATAACTTAGCTCGCTTTGCGATTATGATGATCAACGACGGCAAGTTTGATGGCAAACAGGTTGTATCACCGTCTGTCATTAAAAAGCTTGCTGACGGCGGAAGCATTAAAGCGTTTGATACTGGTCCGGAGTCTGATGGAGTAGTTTTTCCGAAAGGCGAATGGAGCTATCGCGCACAATGGTGGGTCAAACATACTAAAGGAATGGAAGCCATTGTTGCGATTGGCGTACACGGGCAGTGGATTTATTTAGACGTGAATCATAGAATCGCAATAATTAAGCAGTCGTCTCAGCCTTTGTCCAAAGATGAATATCTAAACGGCTTCGATCTCAATGCGTTTTATGCAATCATTAACTATCTGAGCAAAAAGTAATTTGAGCCGACTTGAGCGGCATCTAGCCAGTGCAGTTTTTAGGGATAAGAGAGCCTGACGGTTTTAGATGGGCGCAGTGGTCACTCCGTTTGGAGCGACTGATGTTTTTGGTTGATATAGGGTGTTGGCGCTTGCAGCATGAAAAAGACTCACGCACTGTAGATCGTCTCTGATGTGTTTGCTTTTGTACAAAAGCATGATGAGGTCAAAGCTGATTGTTAAGGACGTTTTTCTCTTCTTATCTCTTAAGGGCATAAAGTTTTTGTTTCTTGTTGACGGGCGACCTGTAAGAGCATAGATACCTTTTCACGATGACGCGGGGTGGAGCAGTACGGTAGCTCGTCGGGCTCATAACCCGAAGGCCGCAGGTTCAAATCCTGTCCCCGCTACCATGACTATATGAGGTTCGGAAGTGATTCTGAACCTCTTTTCTTTTTTATTCCGTCCCAGTAGAAATAAAGTTTTTGTTTCTGTTGACGGACGACCAAGAAGGGCATAGATACCTTCTCACGATGACGCGGGGGTGGAGCAGTACGGTAGCTCGTCGGGCTCATAACCCGAAGGCCGCAGGTTCAAATCCTGTCCCCGCTACCACG